>NZ_JAVRBQ020000036.1:0-90653 GCF_034531215.2 Nostoc sp. ChiSLP03a | reverse complement strand
TAATCTAATTCAGTATCTGTATTTTTGAGTTAATTGAGGTGGCGGTTGCGCGACGTGCAACCGCCACTTCGTCCTGAACGAGCGCACGACTATTCAAGTGCAAAGTACCCACAGCTTGATAACCCGCAACTTGGGTTATTAGCTATAAATTACAGGCGCTTGCAAAGCCACAGGTACTGCCTCACCCGCTGCTAAATCCAGGGGGAAGTTGTGAGCATTGCGCTCGTGCATCACTTCTATACCCAAATTGGCGCGGTTTAGCACATCTGCCCATGTATTAACTACATGACCTTTGGAGTCAAGAACTGACTAGTTAAAGTTAAACCCGTTGAGGTTGAACGCCATCGTACTGATGCCCAATGCCGTCAACCAGATCCCAACTACAGGCCAAGCAGCCAAGAAAAAGTGCAAGGAACGCGAGTTGTTAAAGCTGGCATATTGCCAGATTAAGCGCCCAAAGTAGCCGTGAGCCGCTACGATGCTATAGGTTTCTTGTTCTTGACCAAACTTGTATCCGTAGTTTTGAGATTCACTTTCAGTCGTTTCTCTAACTAAAGAGGAAGTCACCAAAGAACCGTGCATCGCGCAAAACAGGGAACCACCGAACACCGCCGCTACACCCAGTTGATGGAATGGGTGCATGAGGATGTTATGCTCGGCTTGGAATACGAACATGAAGTTAAACGTGCCGCTAATGCCCAGAGGCATCCCGTCAGAAAAGCTACCTTGACCAATTGGATAAATTAAGAAAACCGAAGTTGCAGCAGCTACGGGAGCGGAGTAAGCAACGCAAATCCAGGGACGCATCCCCAAACGATAGCTTAACTCCCATTGCCGACCGATCCAGCAAAAAATACCAATCAAGAAGTGCAAGACAATGAGTTGATAAGGGCCGCCGTTGTAGAGCCATTCATCCATTGAAGCAGCTTCCCAAATTGGGTAGAAGTGCAAACCAATAGCATTAGATGTGGGTACAACAGCACCAGTGATGATGTTATTGCCGTATAATAAAGAACCAGAAACTGGCTCCCGAATACCGTCAATATCAACGGGTGGTGCGGCAATAAAGGCAATAATGAAACAGATGGTAGCGGTTAATAGGGTAGGAATCATTAAAACGCCGAACCAACCGATATAAAGCCTATTGTCGGTGCTAGTAATCCATTGACAGAAACGATCCCACAGGTTGCCGCTTTCGCTTCTTCCTAGAGTTGTGGTCATAACTGTGTTGTTTATAAATGGCTGACAAAAAACTTTCCCAATTTTTAAGAATTGAGAATTAAGCTGTTTTCAAAGACTTTCGCCAAATACCTTCCCCCTAATCGCCGGGACTCTCTGCAATTACCTCACACCAAAAATACTGTTAACTAATTTCCCAAGGGAGACTGTCTGAAAAAAGGGAAACTTTCCCGGCTCCTGATATCACGTTTTACATTAATAATTTGTATTTTTCAAGACATTATATTTAAGTTTTGCTAAGTTAAACGCTCAACAACTCGATCAACTCCCAACCAGATAATAACTGTGCATGAGGTTGGCCATGACTTCTAAAATGCAGGGGTGATGCCACGTAGATGACTCCTTCGATTAATTCTGCTTTAGCTTGAAGTCGTTGTTAGGCGATCGCGTCCTCAACTCCTTTACTCCTCTACACTACGGCACTTTTGGTGGCTTACCAACCCGTATACTCTATATATTTGTCGGACTTGCACCATTGATTTTGTTCATTACTAGCTTTGTGATGTGGAAACATCGCTATAAAACAAAATTTACTACAGGATTTATTAAACGCTTCGTTTTAAAATAATTACAACAAAAAAGCGCCCCTCATTTCTGAGGGGCGCTTTTTATTTAGCGAAATCTTCAGAATTAACCGTTGATAGCAGGAGCAGTCAGAGCGACAGGAGTAACTTCACCAGCAGCTAAGTCTAGGGGGAAGTTGTGAGCGTTACGCTCGTGCATTACTTCCATACCCAGGTTAGCGCGGTTGATCACATCTGCCCAGGTGCTGATGACGCGACCTTGGGAATCAATTACTGATTGGTTGAAGTTGAAACCGTTCAGGTTGAATGCCATCGTGCTGATACCCAAAGCAGTGAACCAGATACCGACGACAGGCCATGCTGCTAAGAAGAAGTGCAGTGAACGGCTGTTGTTGAAGGAAGCATATTGGAAGATTAACCTCCCGAAGTAGCCGTGGGCTGCAACGATGTTGTAGGTTTCTTCTTCTTGACCGAACTTGTAACCGTAGTTTTGAGATTCGGTTTCAGTTGTTTCACGAACCAAGGAGGAAGTTACCAAAGAACCGTGCATTGCAGAGAACAATGAACCACCGAATACACCAGCCACACCTAACATGTGGAAGGGGTGCATCAAGATGTTATGTTCTGCTTGGAACACAATCATGAAGTTGAAGGTTCCAGAGATACCCAAAGGCATACCATCAGAGAATGAACCTTGACCGATTGGGTAGATCAAGAATACTGCGGTAGCGGAAGCCAAAGGTGCGCTGTAAGCTACGCAGATCCAAGGACGCATACCTAAGCGGAAAGAAAGTTCCCACTGACGACCCAGGTAAGCAGCGCAACCGATCAAAAAGTGGAAAACTACCAACTGGTAAGGGCCGCCGTTGTACAACCACTCATCTAAGGAAGCAGCTTCCCAGATTGGGTAGAAGTGCAAGCCGATTGCGTTTGAAGAAGGAACAACTGCACCAGAGATGATGTTGTTTCCGTAAATCAAAGAACCTGCAACTGGTTCGCGGATGCCATCAATGTCCACAGGAGGAGCAGCGATGAAAGCAATTACGAAGCAGGTTGTAGCAGCTAGTAGGGTTGGGATCATAAGCACACCAAACCAACCGATGTAAATACGGTTGTCGGTGCTGGTGACCCACTCGCAGAAGCGATCCCATACATTAGCGTCGGAGCGCCGTTGTAAGGTTGTGGTCATGGTTTTATAAGTGCTATGGTTTGTTAAATATGCAACAAGCGGATTTATTTTCGCCTGTTGAAATACAGTCTACATGAATTTACTTTGACGCGAACTGTGACTTAATATTCTGTAACATAATTCTTTAACAAGCTGATCGAACTGTAAAGTTTTCCTTCTATAAATAATGCAGATAAAAAGTAATGGATTCAGGCTTTTTCAGCTATTTCAACAATAAACTAGCTATCGCTTTTAATGAAGCGATCGCCTCGTTATTTAACTTTACGTTTCTTTACAATTAGCCGATGGGAAATATTTTAATTCTTGCTAACTTGTAACGAAATATTAAGTTTTACATTGTCTGATGGTTCAGTTAAAAATCAAAGTAGATGTAGGGCAAACTGCCTTCAGGAGCTAATAACCAAACAGCGTAAAAACATAGGGGGACGAAGACAAGCTTAAGGGGCCAGTTAAACTCTAACTTCAGCATTCGATTGAATGCATAGACTACAGCCATAAGCGCAGCTAAACCTAGAAGTACCCAAGCGAGTTGGGATTGGCTCATATTTAAGGCTTCGACATAGACCTTTTCAGCAAACTGGGCGTCAGCCGGATAACCCCAAAGATGCCGAATTACCAAAGAAGAGTCTTGGAGATTAGGTAGACGGAACCAAATCCAAGAGGTAAAAACCATCAGTTGAGTTAAGAACCAAGCGACAAAGATACCCAGAGGATTTTGCCAGAATTGTTCTAAAGTTTCAAAGCGATTGCTTATAGAATCTGTAAGTCGATGAACCACTAAAGCTAATCCGTGGAGTATACCCCAAACGACATAACCTAAAGCAGCACCGTGCCAGATACCAGCAATTAACATCACAGTAAATAAATTCCAGCAGGTACGGACTAAACCGCGACGCGAACCACCTAACGGAAAGTAGACATAGTTACGTAGCCAATCTCCTAGAGTCATGTGCCAGCGCCGCCAAAATTCGGAAATATTGGTGCTGAAATAAGGAAAGTCGAAATTTTCAGGTAGAACTAAACCGAAAAGCATAGCACTACCACGAGCAATGTCTACGTAACCGTTGAAATCTAGATATAACTGCAAGCCATAAGCGAATGTAGCTAACCAGAGATCCGTACTACCGGCCCGTTGCAAATTACCGAAACATAAATCGACGAAAATTCCCAAGTGGTCTGCAAAAATACCTTTTTTGACTGCGCCCCTAGCAATCAACCACAGTGCTTGGGCTACTCTATTAGTATTGGGTAATTCTAATGTATTAAATTGATTTGCTAAGTTGTGGTAGCGCGTAATTGGCCCTGAAATCAGTTTTGCAAAAAATAATTTGTACGTAGCAAAGTTGAGAAAATTATCAGTAGCAGGAGCACCGCGATAGACATCTATTAAATAAGCAATACATTCAAAGGTGAAAAATGAAATTCCCAAAGGTGCAATTAATTTAAAAGAGCTATCTGGTGAGTTTGTTTGAACATGAAAAACAAACTTAAATAAAGGGGTAAAATACTTAAAAGCTAATAGCAGTAAAACATTTATAATTATACCCACCCACAAAACCTTTAAGCGGCGACGATTCCAATCAACTTGAGCAAATTGCCATTCTTCATTAGAAATTTGCCAGTCAAGAGAATGTTTCCCTGGTGATGTGTTGTTACCAATTTTCAGTCCTATACGGAAATTGATAAACGTCAATGCTAATAGTAATGGTATATATTGGATGTGCAAAGAGGAGTAAAAAACCAAACTAGCAATTAGCAGCGTCCATAATCGCAATTTATGTTGTGCTAAAGACCAGTAAATTCCTAACACACTCAATAAGAACAGCCCATAGAAAATTGAGATAAAGTTCATTTTTTAGTCATTTGTCATTTGTCATTGGTCATTGGTCATTAGTTATTCTCGCCTGCTCCCTGCTCCCTGCCCCCTGCCCCCTGTCCTCTGCCCTCTACTCCCTCATCCCCACTCCCTACTTCACTGGCCAAGGAATCATCGGATCGTTAGCTAGCTTTTTTGATACTTCGTATGCACCAAATCGATTGAGGTGGCTAGGATCGGAAAAGAAATCATTTACTTTTGGCCACTGTTGGCTCAAATCACGATAAATAAAGTTGGGATTAGTAGCCAAACGCAACATATATTGCTGAAATTGTTGCTCATATTGTTTACGCACTGGATCTAAATAATCTGCCGTCAGAGGCATATTGACAAATACTAAGGAGATTTTCTGAGACTGGGTAAACTGAAGCACTTCTTGAAAAGCAGTATCTTGCTGTCCTTCTACTTGGAAAGATTTATAGTCGTTGTCATAATTTCCAGGAACTCTAGAATGTTTTTGATAGTATCTCGTGGGATTAAAGCGAATAGATAAAGGTAGAAAGCCATCAAAGTCAACGGCTTGCTGGGAAATACTTTCATCCGAAGTACCGTCTGTCAACTGTTTTTGTGATACAACTGTCTGATTCTTACCAAATAAGAGCAGTTGTTTTTGCAGTAAACTTTTAATTTGGTCGCGGTTGTGATAGCTAGCAGAAACAGAGGCTAGAGCCTGATTTAACGACTGATTGACGGCTTCATAAGTACTAATCTCCTGTTTTTCTTCCTTTATCTTTTCTTCTTTAGAATTTACTGTATTCTCTGGTAGATCATTGCTATTTGCAGTGGTTGCTGTTTTTTGGAATGCTTGCTTATAACCAACGGATGTAGCAAGCGATCTAAAGGTAATATCCTCGCGTCCACCGTTGAAAGCACGCGCCCCATCTGCCCAGATAATTATTTTGGGTAGTTCTGATGGTTCCAAAACGTGACGAATCACAAAGTCTACAACTTGTGCCGTAGCACCGTTAATTCCAAAGTTAAACACATCAAGATTTGGATAGCCTTGAGTTGCTAAAGCTTTAGAAAGTGCTGCGGGATCTACTCCTCTGAGGGCGCGGGAGGAGCCAATAATCAACACATCTGGGGGATTACCAGTTCTAGCTAAACGCTGTTTATACAGTGCTAGTTGCTCGTCTAACTGCCTAACATTAAAACTTGGCATCTGCGATCGCGCTGCTAAAAGAATAGCTGTTGCGGTTGCTTTTTCCTTCAGTGGTGCAGCTGCCAAATTATTTTTTGGGGTATCATCAGTCTGGGTAAATTCCGAAGCATTAAATACAGAACTCTGATTTGGAGGAGATTTTGTCTTGGAAGTGCTGCTAAAAAATGTCGTTTTCTGACTCTGATTTTTCCCAGATGTCAAAGATGCCTTTTGCTCGGAAGATGGAGATGGGATGGTGGCACTAGCTACTTTTGGCGTGGGCGTATTACGTGCAATAATTCGACCCAATAACCAATCAGTTTGGAGGGTGAGCAATAATCCTAGTGTTCCCCAAACCAGAGCAATTTTAATTCCTTGAACATCATGGTTACGTTCCGCTGACTCGTTGCTTTCGGTAAATAGCTGGCTTTTCAACAGGAATTTTCTCGCAGTCGAACTCGCCGTTGCTATCCAATCTCGCGCTACTTCGGTTACAAAATTTTGAACTTCTTCTGTCGTTAAGTCTGGGCGCAAAATTGGCTCACTAGTCTCAGATGTTACTAAATCGTTAATGTATATAGAAGTAGCAGCAAATTCTGGGGTTGCTTCTGGTACTAAACGTTGGCGATGTTCAAGATCGACACCATAATGCCAAAAAGGTTCTTTATTCCCAGCACGGCGACCGTATATACGTACTCCCATGATACCGGAAATTTTTAACTGGCGGATAAACTGCGTAATTTTACTTGCTACTTGTTGTCGCTGTGGACAAACAGGTGCATCACACATAATGTGCAATAAACCATTTTTGTTCAGTAGAAGTACGCGAATTCCCCCTGTCAGTAGTCGCCAATCCAAATCGGGATTGAGTAAGCGCTCTAGTAAAAATACGATCGCTGGTTCATCACCAGTATTTGCCAAATCAAGTGGTGATACGGCAAAAACGGGATGGTTTGCTGCGGGTAAACTCAGCCAATCAATCCAAGTCGGTTCTTTGTCGCCTGCTTTTTGTCCATATACAGTGGCGGCGAGAATGGCTTGAGGAGCGATCGCTTCTAGCTGCGGTAAAATCGCCTCTAAGCACGCTACTTTGTCTGGGATCGGGGCAGTTCCTAAAGGATCGAAAGCTGGGATACAAAAAATATGTAGCGTTGATTCTTTCAAAGAAACTTGGACACCAACTTTTAATCCTGATAAAACTTCAGCTAATAATCGAGCGATCGCTTGGACATCTCCCCAACGCGCCCACTCTTTCAGCATCACCTCTGGTGGCGTCAAATCCACCCGCAGCAGCCAATCAGGGGCAGTTTCGCCGCTTACCTGAGAAACAATTACGGCATCTTGGTAGCCGGAAAGCTTGAGATAACGCAACTTTTGTGCTATTGGTTCGGCAAGCAACGATGCATCAGGGCTATAACTTGACTGGCAAAATACCCACAGGCGATTTTCTTCTGCCTGAGAATTCTTGGGCTTATATAGCTTAATCTTTACCTGTACTGATACACCTAGCGTACTCAGAGTTTCGCTCAGATATCGAGCGATCGCTTCTGGATTCCCTTGGCGTGCCAAACTTTCGTTAGAGACAATTAGCGCCCCACCCGATTGTTTTAATTTTTCCGAGTCTGCTAGCAGCGCTTGTTGCACCTGATCGAGATGCTTATCTATTTGATTCAAGTGAACCCGATGGCACCACGAGGGACGCTGCTCCCCTTTTCTGCGGCCATAGACAAATACTTGATATATTGAGGTTTGTTCGCTGTTTGTGAGGATATCTAAGTTTGTTTGCTGTAGTGCTTGCAGCAAATCAGACAAAGTACGCCAACGCTGCGGACATTCTGTACCTTCACAAAGAATATGAAGGTCATTTCCCCGCAACCGGACTTTCACTCCGAAAGTGTTGATCCCTGTTGCTTGGCTTACCCATTGCACTAAGGATTGCTGGCGATCTGGTACTACTGTTTTCATGCTCAGTTAACTTTACAGTCAGCGATGGTTGGGGGATAGTGCCTGCACTCGTAAACTAGAACCATAGGTTTATCACACTCTGACATTTTTTTTTAACAATTTTGTTACCTTCGTAGCTCACAAAATCGGACAAGATAGTCTTGTATAGGTTGCAAGTCTGACTAATGTTGAGTTTTGCGTTTATTTTACTAATAGGGAGTCAGAAATCAGAAGTTAGGAGTTAGGAGTTAGGAGTTAAAAGTTAGGAGCCAGGAGCTAGGAGTCAGAATAATTCTATATGACTGGCTGATGACTTGTCCTTTAAAGCCGGATTTGTGTCCGACTACGCTAATGTCCCGGATCGGCTAAACAAATAATCAGCTTATCTCATTTCAACTCCATTCCTTTATCGTTGGAGTCATCCTAACTCCTAACTCTGAACTCCTAACTCCTAACTGCTTTTTACTCATCCTTCCCATAACCAAAAATTAGCAATGCCTCCTACCAACCAACAGTCTTCACCTAAACCCGCATCCAATCTGGATTTGTTTCCCATTCCTCAATCGCTCCTTTTACAAATAGGTACAGCGTCTATATTACTGCTGCTGATTACTGGAAAAACTACAGTAAGAGCACTAGAAGCCATAGGAGAAGCTAGTGAAGAATTATTTCGAGGCGATCGCCTACCCAATTTAGATTTCCCAGATGAACGCGAAATCAATCAAGATGAGAAGATATACACCAAATAATTATTTGCTCAGGAACAACCCGGTGAGCATTAAGTGCAAAACCTAGAACCGTAAACAGTAATTAGCTTTACAAGAATAGAGAATATGGGTTCCCTTTTATACTCTTCGTCTCAAACTGCTGATATATACCCGGTGTCGGAATTATTTTTGCGTCATCGTCTCCAGGTAGTGGAAGAATTGTGGGAGTCAGTTCTCCGGCAAGAATGCGGTCAAAATATGGTAGACTTGTTGCGTGAGTTGCGCGACCTATGTTCGCCAGAGGGGCAAGCAACAAATGACCAAGCATCCTCAGCCGTCAAATTAATTGAACAACTAAATATCAACGAAGCAATTCGCGCGGCTCGTGCTTTCGCTCTGTATTTTCAGCTGATTAACATCATAGAGCAGGAATACGAACAACGGCAGCAATTGAGCCGTTATGAAGCAGAAACAGAGGCTATTGAGCCGGAAACACCGTCTAATGTTAACTATTCCTCCAATCAAAGAGAAGATGATGCGCCTGTTAGCAAGGGAATAGCAGCAGCCTTTCTCAAAAAGAATTATCTCGAAAAGGCGCAAGTCAAACCAAAAGGTACTTTTGCTGCCTTGTTTCCCTATTTATTCAAACTGAATGTACCACCCCAGCAAATTCAACGTTTAATTGCACATCTGGATGTGCGGTTAGTTTTTACAGCGCATCCCACGGAAATTGTTCGTCATACCATCCGAGATAAGCAGCGACAGGTGGTACAACTTTTGCAAAAACTGGATACCTTGGAAAATCACTCTGGGAGTACACCAGGAGCATATCCTTGGGAAGCAGTAGATGTCCGCGAACAATTGCTTGAAGAAATTCGCCTGTGGTGGCGTACAGACGAACTTCACCAGTTCAAACCCACAGTGCTAGATGAAGTAGATTATGCCCTGCACTACTTCCAAGAAGTTTTATTTGATGGCATTCCCCAACTGTATAAACGTTTCAAACACGCTCTATCCAATACCTTTCCAAGGCTAGAACCACCGAGTAAAAACTTTTGCTCTTTTGGCTCATGGGTAGGCTCAGACAGAGATGGAAACCCATCAGTCACACCTGAAATCACCTGGAAAACAGCTTGCTATCAGCGCAAAATGGTGATCGGGAGATATATTCAGTCAGTGAAAAATCTGATTGAATTGTTGAGTGTGTCGATGCACTGGAGTGATGTTTTACCAGACTTACTGGAATCTCTAGAATTGGATCAGTCCCAATTGAGTGAAGTCTACGATGCACTGGCACTGCGTTATCGACAAGAACCTTATCGGCTCAAACTGGCTTACGTACTGAAACGGCTGGAAAATACTCGCGATCGCAATCTCGCTTTGTACAATCGGGAAACGCCAACAAATCAAGACAGCCCCCTGTATCGTTCGGGAGCCGATTTTTTAGCAGAACTGCGAATGATTCAGCGCAACTTGACAGAAACAGGTTTAAGTTGTCGAGAATTAGAAAATCTGATTTGTCAGGTAGAAATTTTTGGCTTTAACTTGACACAGTTAGATATCCGCCAAGAATCATCCCGCCACGCCGACGCGCTCAATGAAATACTGGAATACCTGCAAATATTACCCCAACCTTACAACGAACTATCCGAGGAGCAAAAAGTTGCTTGGCTGACAGGAGAACTGCAAACCCGCAGGCCATTAATTCCGGCAGAATTGCCATTTTCCGAAAAAACCAACGATGTCATTGAAACCTTTCGCGTCGTGCGATCGCTCCAACAAGAATTTGGTCTGAACATCTGCCAAACTTACATTATCAGTATGTGCCGCGACGTGAGCGACGTGCTGGAAGTATTGCTTTTAGCTAAAGAAGCCAGACTTTTTGACCCCGCCATTGCCGTCGGAACTATTCAAGTTATCCCGCTATTTGAGACAGTAGAAGATTTACAACGCTCCAGAAGCGTCATGCGAAAACTGTTTGAACTGCCGTTATATCGCGCTTTATTAGCTGGTGGTTACGAACAGACAAAAACAGAAGGTGCAGACGAAAATTCACCCTCCCCTGCTCCCCCTGCTCCCCCTGCTCCCCCTACCTCCCCTGCCCCCCTGCTCCCCTGCTCCCCTGCCTCCTCCATCACCCCAAACTTACAAGAAGTAATGCTGGGGTATTCTGACAGCAACAAAGACTCTGGTTTTTTAAGCAGTAACTGGGAAATTCATAAAGCTCAAAAATCACTGCAACAAATAGCAGAAAACTACGATCTAAATTTGCGAATTTTCCACGGACGCGGCGGTTCTGTGGGACGAGGTGGGGGCCCTGCTTACGAAGCGATTTTGGCTCAACCAGGTCATAGTATCAATGGGCGAATCAAGATTACCGAACAAGGAGAAGTTTTAGCTTCCAAATATTCCTTGTTGGACTTGGCTTTGTACCACATGGAAACCATCACCACGGCTGTGATTCAAGCTAGCCTCTTGCGGACAGGGTTTGATGATATTGAACCCTGGAATGAGATTATGGAAGAATTAGCAGCGCGATCGCGTCAACATTATCGAGCTTTAATCTACGAACAGCCTGATTTTGTTGATTTCTTCCACGAAGTAACCCCCATTGAAGAAATTAGTCAACTGCAAATTAGTTCCCGTCCCGCTCGTCGTCCATCTGGTAAAAAAGATTTAAGCAGTCTGCGAGCTATTCCTTGGGTATTTAGCTGGACGCAAACTCGCTTTTTACTTCCTTCATGGTATGGCGTTGGCACCGCCTTACAAGAATTCTTGAACGCAGAACCAGAAGAACACTTGAAATTACTGCGCTACTTTTACGTTAAGTGGCCCTTTTTCAAGATGGTGATTTCTAAAGCCGAAATGACCTTGGCAAAAGTAGATATCCAAATGGCACACCACTACGTCCAAGAACTCTCAAAACCAGAAGATCAACTTCGTTTTGCCAAGGTTTTTGAGCAAATTGCTAGCGAATTCTATCTGACAAGGGATTTGGTGTTAAAAATCACCGATCACAATCGACTGTTAGATGGCGATCCGATATTGCAACGATCTGTGCAGTTACGGAATGGGACAATTGTCCCCTTGGGATTTATTCAAGTTTCACTACTCAAGCGTCTACGGCAGTCCCAAAATACTACTGCTACTTCTGGAGTAATTCATTCTCGTTACAGCAAAGGCGAGTTACTGCGAGGAGCATTGTTAACTATTAATGGGATTGCAGCCGGGATGAGAAATACAGGTTGATTGAGAATGGGGCATTGGGCATGGGGCATTGGGCATGGGGCATAATGACCAATCACTAATAGACTTCTTGACATTGTGGGAAAAGGGTAAGGGGTAAAGGGTAAAGATATAGAATTTTCCCAAATCCAGTAACCTTTAACCTTTGCTCAACATCTTGGCATTTGTTACTTTTGCAAGATGTCTAATGACCAATGACAAATGACAAATGACAAATGACAAATGACAAAAAACAGAATTTTAATTTGCATGCAAGATGTCTAATGACCAATGACAAATGACAAATGACAAATGACAAATGACAAATGACAAATGACAAAAAACAGAATTTTAATTTGCACTTTCTTGGCGCTGTCATCAGGTTTTTTTGGCGCTTACACTAGTGGGCAAATTACTATGATGCTGCATAGCCAAAAGTGTCAAAACCAACCTTGGGGTTTAAGGGAGATGTGCAACGCTTGGATTACACCAGGAGCAATATGGCAAGGTAGCACAACAGGGCTATGGACAGGCACTATCTTAGGGGCATTTGTTGGTGGTGTGGTGACGCGACAAGCTCGTGATTAGTAAAAAGACCACGCAGTAGGGGCGCAAAGCCTTGCGCCCCACAACAACAGATGTGGTTCAAATATATGAAAACTTCTGTAAACGTGAGTTCGGGCAACTTTGGTGTTAGTAACGCTGGTAAAATCTACCCATAGCCTAGAAGAGTAAATCACCATGCCTACCGAAACTAACCCAGGGAATCAAACTACTACAGGAGCTGATGCGATTGATGAAGCGATCGCACAGGGAATTGATTTTGATGGTTCTCCCATTCCACCTGCCAAGCTAGAACTTTATGGTAAAGTTATGGCCCTAGAAGCTAATAGACAGCGCAGTGGTGTATCTAATACGATGCGATCGCGCATTGTACGAATTGGCGCAAAACACATTCCCCAAGCAGAACTCGACCAATTACTTGTAGATGCTGGTTTCGCACCTCTAAAAGAAAAAGAAATTGCCTTTTTTTATAGTGGTAAATAATTGTTAATTTAGTACAACAGTTTTCATTTATTTGAACCAAATATGTTGTAGGGGTACAGCAATGCTGTGCCCTCAATTCTTTACCTCAAACATAGCAAATTGCCATCGATATTTTGGCTTCTTCAGTCATTTACCGATCGGTTTGAAAAGTGTATCTTTAGCAAGATATTGTCAACTTTCTCTTGTGTTTGAATTGGCAGATGGCTATATGTACTTAAGTAATAGTTGAAAGACTTGGAAAACTCATGTCAGAAACTACGTCAAATTCAGAAATGCAATACCGAGTTATCGGCAGTACAGGAGAGAAAGTTTCCGCCATCGGATTGGGTGGTTGGCACATCGCCTTGAAGCATGTTGATGAGGAACTAGGTATCCGAATTGTTAGAACCGCGATCGATCGCGGCATCACTTTTATGGATAACAGTTGGGATTACAACGGTGGAGTCAGCGAAATTCGCATGGGAAAAGCGCTAGGCGATGGCTATCGAGACAAAGTGTTCCTGATGACGAAAATCGATAGTCGCTTTAAAAAAGCAGCAGCAAAACAGCTAGACGAATCACTGCAACGCCTGCAAGTTGATTGCATCGATCTGGTTCAGCACCACGAAATCCTGCGGCACGAAGACCCGCATCGAGTTTTTCACGAAGAAGGGGCGAATGCTGCCTTGATTGAGGCACGGAAAGCTGGCAAACTCCGATATATAGGTTTTACTGGGCATAAAGACCCCTATGTTCATCTGCATATGCTGGAAGTTGCAGCCAGTAACGGGTTTAAATTTAATACAGTGCAGATGCCTCTGAGTGTGATGGATGCTCACTACCGAAGCTTTGAAAAGCTGGTTTTACCAGAGCTAGTTAAAGAAAACATCGGCGTTTTGGGAATGAAAAGCTTGGCAAATGGTATTCTTTTACGGTCAAATACTGTAACGCCAATTGAGTGTTTACACTATGCTTTGAATCTGCCCACATCGGTTGTGATTACCGGAATTGACAGTATGGAGATTCTAGAGCAAGCTTTTGAAGCAGTGAGGACGTTCCAGCCAATGAACGATGAGCAAGTGCGATCGCTCTTAGCAAAAACGGCAGAAGCGGCATCACGCGGCGAGTTTGAGCCTTTCAAAACTTCATCAATCTTCGACAGCACTGCCCAAAATCCAGATTGGCTGGGAGAAGAACCACAGCGCATTCAGCAATTGATGTCAGTATGAATACCAATATATCTAAATTCTAGAAACTTGATTAATGAATTTAAAATTACAAAAACTATGGAGCGATCGCCACAGAAACTATAACGAAAATTGCCAAAGAACGTGAATATCAAAATTAGCGCAATTAATATTGCTAATGCGGTATTTGAGCGTGTTCTAAGACCTCGCGATCCGTGTAGAAACCATAAGGTTGAAGCTGATTCAAGAAGACTCAGCCTTACTTCATGTAGTAATAAAGTCACAAAATGTATTATAACCGTATAAATGATACATTTTAACCATCTATAAAATACTACGCCACAGTAATCTGATTCTCTTAGGATTACTATTGTCATGAATACTGCGACTTCTCTCAACTTAAGTCACATAGTAATATTTAATACATAGCTCATCAATTATTAGCCATTCTATGCCTATACATCAGCACAATTAATCACGGGATCGCTTGCTGTATTCTTCATGATTTGTTACAAAAGTACAAAGAACTTCTAGAGACCCAAAACCACATGTTCGGCGGACTTACTGGTTTACAAGATCCTAAAGGCACAGATTGGGGAGAGCGAATGCTCAACACGGTCGCTAGCCAAACGATTCGCCACCTGTTTAGCACGAGCGAGTCAGTAGAAGTCTTTGTGCGCTGCTATCCTTCCAGCAAGCTCTTGCAAGGCAGCATTGATAGCTTCAAAATGAGCGGCCGTGGCTTGGTGATTCGGAGAGATTTCGCGGTTGAGGAGATGTCCTTTGAAACTGATGCGGTGGCCATTGACTTCGGCTCGGTTTTAAAGGGCAAACTTAGTCTTAAGCAACCTACTCAAGCGATCGCTCAAGTAATCTTATCAGAAGCAGGCATAAACCAAGCTTTTAATGCAGAACTGGTGAAAAAGCGCTTGCTTAACCTCACCGTACCATCACTGACAGAATTATCTGGCGGTGAACCAGTCTCCTTTACAGATGTTCAGGTACAGCTATTGCCAGAAAATCGCTTACAGCTTGTAGCAAAAGCAGATTTAAATAATGGCGAACTCGTACCCCTGAACATGATTTTAACTGTAGGTATTGAAAGACGGCGGCGAGTTTCTTTCAAAGATCCGAAAATTCAACTTGACCAAGTACCAGAAACACAACGGGAAATCTCGCAAACCTTGAGCGTAGCGCTGGTAGAAATTTTAGATAATATGGTCGATTTGGATCGTTTTGACCTTGATGGAGTGAAAATGCGCCTCAACCGATTAGAAACTGAAGGTCAAAAAATTATTTTCAGTGGATATGCTGAAATTGAACGTATTCCAAATAGTCCTTAATCCAAAATTATAGGCAAAAAATTGAAGTAGAGTGAAACTTTAAACAAATTAAATACCGCCTAAATGATTTTAGGCGGTATTTTAAATCTTTAGGTTTTGAAAAGAGTTAGGAGTTGTTAATTATATATTGTAATTAATTTTTATTTATCACTCCTAACTCCTGTACAGACGCGATTAATCGCGTCTCTACTTTCTATCTTCCCACACCTACATATTGGAATCCAGCGCGGATCATTGCTTCGGGGTCGAGGAAGTTACGACCATCGATGATAACGGGGTGGGCCATCAGTTTCGCCATCTTCACATAGTCCAGAGTGCTGAATTGCTGCCATTCGGTGACAAGTACTAAGGCATCACAGCCGTCAGCGAGTCTTTCGGCATCAGTTTCTACTAGCACCCCAGAAAGTCCATGACGTAGACCTGTTTGGGAAACAATGGGGTCATAGGCTTTAACTTTAGCTCCCAGTCGGTTTAGCTGCTCAATTAGGTTGAGTGCTGGAGCGTCGCGCAAGTCGTCAGTATCGGGCTTGAAGGTCAGTCCGAGTAGTCCGACTGTTTTACCTTTGAGAATTTTTAGAACTTGTTGGAGTTTTTCCAAAGCAATCAAACGCTGACGTTCGTTGACACTGACAGCAGATTTCAGTAGCTGGGCTTCATAACCATAGTCATCAGCAGTGTGAATCAGAGCGGAGACATCTTTGGGAAAGCAAGAACCACCCCAACCAATACCAGCTTGTAAAAACTTGTTACCAATACGGGAATCTAGACCGATACCTTTAGCTACTTGAGTAACATCAGCACCGACGCGATCGCAAATATTAGCAACTTCGTTAATAAAACTAATCTTAGTGGCTAAAAAGGCATTAGCGGCATATTTAATCATCTCTGCCGAACTCAGGTCTGTTGCCAGAATTGGCACTGGGGGTAAAGAATGATCCTCAGCGTACTTGCGTTCTACAATTGGGGCATACAGCTGTTGCATTAAAGCTACTGCTCTTTGGCTATTGCCTCCTAGTACAATGCGATCGGGGTTGAAGGTGTCGTGAACTGCCGAACCTTCGCGCAAAAACTCTGGATTGCTGACTACATCAAACTCGGCTACAAATTCAGGTAATTTCTCATCACTCGGCACTCCACCTGCGGGTATGAGTGTTTTCTGCCGCTCTGCAACACCATCTAGAACAAGCATCCGCACCCAGTCGCCTGAGCCAATGGGTACTGTAGATTTATTCACTATGACTTTATAACCACCGTTGAGATTTTCCCCAATCCCACGAGCTACAGCTTCGACGTAACGAGTATCACTTTCACCAGTGGGTAAAGGTGGCGTTCCTACAGCAATAAACAAAATTTCTCCGTGGGAAACTCCAGCAGCAAGATCGCTAGTAAAATGAATCTTCTCTGTTTGAATAGCAGACTGCATAATTTCTGAGAGTCCCGGCTCAAAAATTGGAGATTGCCCAGACTTCATTAACTTAACTTTTTCTTCGTTGTTGTCTACGCAAATTACATCATGCCCAATATGAGCCAAGCAAGCACCTGTAACTAAACCAACGTAACCAGTACCAATCACGCAAACACGCATTTATTTAACTCCTCACTTAGTTTGGGTTTAATCTTCAAAAAGAAGTTCTCAATTTTACACTTACACATTTGGAAAAACTCAGCAACTAAATATACTAGTTACCGATGGGATTAGCCTGCATAAAAATTCAGAGCAACCCTAGACGTAACTCAGGTGGTTGAATTATTGACATCGCTTTGAATGCGATCGCGAAAATCTTCTATTGTTAGTTTTAAACCTTCTTGTAGAGGAATGGTAGGTTCCCAATTTAACCAAGTTTTTGCCTTTGTGATATCAGGCTGGCGACGTCGGGGATCGTCCGAAGGTAGTGCCTCGAATTTAATCTGCGCGTCTGGATTGATCATATTTTGCACAGTTTGTGCCAATTGTAAAATCGTGTATTCACCAGGATTACCCAGGTTGACTGGGCCAATGTAGTCGCTATTCATTAGGCGGATGAATCCTTCTACCAAATCGGAAACGTAGCAGAAACTACGAGTTTGTGAACCATCACCGTACACGGTTAAAGGATTACCCTGCAAGGCTTGAACTATAAAGTTGCTTACCACCCGACCATCATTTTCTAACATTCTCGGTCCGTAGGTGTTGAATATCCGCACAACTCGAATATCAACTTTATTTTGCCTGTAGTAATCAAATGCTAGAGTCTCAGCAATTCTTTTACCTTCGTCATAGCACGAACGTATTCCAATGGGATTAACGCTACCTCTATACTCTTCAGTTTGGGGATGAATTTCTGGATCTCCGTATACTTCACTAGTAGAAGCTAAGAAAAACCTTGCTTTCACACGTTTAGCTAGCCCCAACATATTCAGTGTTCCCATCACGTTAGTTTTAACAGTTTTAACTGGGTTGTACTGGTAATGTACTGGTGAAGCAGGACAAGCTAAATGATAAATTTGATCGACTTCTAACCGAATTGGTTCGGTAATATCGTGACGGATCAATTCAAAGTACGGATGGTCTAACCATTTTAAAATGTTGCGTTTATGACCAGTGTAAAAATTATCCAAGCATATTATTTCATGCCCAGCAGCCATTAGTCGGTCGATGAGATGGGAACCAATAAACCCAGCACCGCCCGTCACCAAAATTCTCATAATTTCCCAGTTACTTACAAATATTTTCAGTAGCTATTGCACTTACTTTTAGATTACCCACCTTGGGCACAAAAATACAAAACAAAAAAAAATAACAAGGCTCAATCAAAAATTGTTGTTGAACTTACCTATTTTTTCACAGTTGTAGTTTTGTTATATTTTTACCTGTTTTCTTAAGAATTTAATTAGCAAAATAACAGAAATTGTTTAAAAGTTGTTTGTTGTTCAGCCGAACTTTATCAAATCTTCAAAAATATAAAGTATTTTTACGGTTATTGAAGTTTTAGTTGGATACAAAAAGTTAGTCGAGATCGGGGCGACACTCGTGCTACAAATATATGCAAATAATACAGATGTAAATCCCTACAGCCGATTCATTTTTTAGCAATATTTTTGGAAATTTGATGCCTCCGGCGGACTACGTTAACGCAGCCCAAGTCCACTTACTTGAACTGTATTCTGCCTTATATCATACAGCAGATGTAATGCTGCTAACCGTGGTAGGCAGAATTAAATTTGTGCTTTGAGTGCGTTGCGGTTCTCCAAGCATAATAATTGAGCAGGTGAGTTGTCTGGCTAACTGGGTTGTGACATCGCTAATGGCTAACCCTCCAGGACTGGTACGATTACGTATAAAAGGTAAAACTACTAAATCATATAATCTTGCTGCCTGTAAAATCGCTTGGGCAACATTTTCGTGAGCGATGATTTGAATTTCTGGGGCATTGGCTAAAGCCAATTTAGATACCAATAAGGAGAGATGCGATCGCCTCCAAGCAATTTTACTAGAACTAGTACGGCGATCGCACACATTCAGCACAGTAATATGGCTCTGATTTGCCTCTGCTAGCATCTGGGCAAATTGTACAGGTTGTAATGTTGGTGCTGTTAAGTTTTCTATTGGTACTAAGATCCGCTGAATTTTTTTTGGTGATTCTACTAAACGTGTCACTGCTACTGGACAATGAGATGCCCAAAGCACACCATCAATCACATTCCCAAATAAACGCGCTCGTAACCCAGTCCGTTTACCCCAACCCATAACAATTAAATTAGCTTTTTGTTCGCGAGCCGCTCTGCTAATTCCTTGAGCAAAGGCATCATCAATTCGCAGCGCTGGTTCTGCGGCTACGCCCAAAACTCGACTTTGTGTCGTGGCTTTATTCAATAACCACTCACTTCGTTGTAGAGATGCTTCTAACTGGGGCGCATCCATGTGAGCAGCAGCAGTAGCGATCGCCAGGGGTATAATTTTGCCATGAGACTGACGTGCTAATAATGCCGCCATTTCAATCAAATACTGCTGGGTCTGAGGATTATATATAGGTACGACTATAGTAAAAGCATTGTCTGTTTCTGATGCATTCTCCTCAGCTAGGGGTGGTGCTGGATCTTCATCTGGTGGGGAATTCAAACCAACAGCTATTCGACTGGTTATCAACGGCCCCAAGGTTGATGTGACGAGCATTAAAACAATCACACTATGTAATACTTCTACTGGCAGCAACCCAGACTGATATCCCACTAAAGTTGCTGCTAACGTTGTACCAACCTGGGGTAGTGACAGCGACCACATCGTTAGCATTTCTTGCCATTTATAGCGGTAAACCAGTTTTGTCAACAAAGCTGCGATCAATTTACTGATAATCAAAGCAACTACGATTAACAGCGTTAACTTGAGCGTGTTCAGATTGTTCGCAAAGGCAGGTAGGTCGATTAATAAGCCAAGGTCTACAAAGAAAATGGGAATGAACAGCACGCTGCCAATAAATACCACCTTTTCTTTGACTGGGCCTTCACCCACAGCTTCATTCACTGCCAAACCCGCTAAAAAAGCACCAACAATTTTTTCTACCCCAATCAATTGAGCGCCCACAGCTGCCAGAAACACAGAAAGCAACACAAATAAAAACTTGTTTCCTTCATCGTCTCCAGACCGTTTGAAAAATTCTTTGCCTGCCCAATCAAAGCCTGTCACAACGGCCACAGAGTAAATAATTAACCAACCAGACAAAGTGAGTAGTTTCGCAAAGCTGAATGCTTCAGTATGAGAGACAGCTACACAAATGGCTAATACCAGTACTGCACCGATGTTTGTAAAAATCGTAGCTCCAATGGTGACAGTAACAGCTTCGTTGTTTATCACTCCCAAACGGCTGATTATGGGGTATGCCAAAAGGGTATAGGAAGCGAATAAAGAGCCAATTAAGATTGAAGTATTCCAGCCATAGCCTAAAATCAGCCCTACTAAGGTTCCCATGAGTAGGGGTACACTGAAAGTAAAGCTAGCAAACCCAAAAGCACGACTTTTTTTCCGGCGAAACTGTTCTAAATCAATTTCTAGCCCAGCGACAAACAGCAAATAAATTAACCCAATGTCTGATAGTAGGTTAATCATGGGTGAGTCAGACTGAAAAAAATTCCAACCTGAGGGCCCAAGTACTAGCCCTGAGAAGACCAAACCCACTAATCCTGGTAATCTTAGCCGCTCAAACATGATGGGTATAACTAAGATGACCACCAGCAAAATAGCAAAGGGAACAATTGGTTCTTTGCCAAGAACTTGGGAAGTTGGTTCTAGAACAAGAACTTGTGATATTAGTTCCATATATAGGAATTGAAGGGGCTATGGTAAAACAGCGATTACCTTGGGGGCGATCGCCCGATCAATATGAATAAATAGGCAAGCCACCTGACAAAAAATCAAAAATCTTCTTAATTTACACTAACTAGGCAATTATTTAAGAATTAACTACCTACGGGTGGATTTGACTCAAAATAAACCGTAAGCGATCGTAGTCGTCTTTAAGTAACACACTTAAACTACGTCCAGCTTTAATTAGCCATTGTCGGTCAGCTTTGCGTAACTGGTATACATCTCGAATGGCAGCTGCGGCTAAAGACTCGATTGGCGCACCATTTATACACAGCAGTGTCCGTAAAAAATCTAGTTCTTCAGTAAATTTAATGATAGCTTCTGGTTCACATCGATAAACAGCTTGATGAATTTGCGGGGGACGGGGTGGAAGATACTGATATACTCTTTGGTTATAACTTTGATTTTGCGAAGATAGTTCAAATCCCACGATCGCAGCCCGGAATTCTGTGCGGAGCATGGCAAATATTTGGGGTTGTTCTTCCCGTAAGTCTTGCAAGGACAACCCTAATGCTCTCGCTCTGTGTACGGAATCTATGGGCATAGTTGTGGCATAATATACTACAGCATAAATTCGATTGCCAGATTCTTCATCTACAGAACAGACCCAACTACCAAAGGGTGGCATCGAGGGGAAGCTTAAATCTTCTGGTTCTAAACACTGAGCTAAAAATTCAGTACTAGTAGTTTCAATCACCTCCGCAATGTGGTTCGGATGGCGATCGCCAGTGGCAAACTGTGGTAGGGGAAGGCGCATAGTAATTTAGTCATTAGTCACTGGTCATTAGTCATTAGTTTTTGCCAAATGACAAAGAACAAATGACTAATGACTAATCTTATTTGGCTTTTTTACGTCCGGCGGTGGTTTCTACGAGTTCCAATTCGCTTAGGCGAAAGGTAACTAATTTATCCCAGTTACCACCTTCAAATAATACGGCTACTTTGCCATCACTCACCCGTTGCACGAGTCCTTCGTAGCGATAATAGGTATCTGCGGGATTCTTGACGCGAACAGTTGCTCCAGGCAGAATCATTTTTTTAGCCTCGTTTGTTTCCTTTTAATAGCTTAATACTTGTCATTAGTCATTTGTCATTTGTCAATGGTCATTAGTAAAGGACAAAGGACAAAGGACAAATGACCAACGAGAAATGACGAATCAATAATACTTCTGTCTTTGTCGAAAATTTGCTACTGATTCTACTATTCCCAAGGAAATGAAGTTGGTCAGCATCGCAGAACGCCCATAACTCATCCAAGGTAGGGGAATTCCTGCCACAGGTGCTAAACCAACAGTCATGCCAATGTTGACAATCAGCTGAAACACAATCATAGACAAAACGCCAATAGCCAACAAAGAACCAAAGTTATCTTTGGCGGTTTGGGCAATATGCAGTAGACGGAAGCAAATTAAGCAGAAGACAAACAGTACTAACAAACAACCGACAAAACCAAATTCTTCCCCTACTGCGGAGAAAATAAAGTCTGTATGCTGTTCTGGTACAAAATTCAGTTGCGTCATGGGCCCCTTGAACAGACCCCATCCCCAGATTTCACCAGCACCAATAGCAATGCGAGATTGGATTAAGTGATATCCAGCACCGAGTGGATCGTGATCGGGATTCATGAATACAGTTAGTCGGTCTTTTTGATACTCTTTCAAAACATGGTTCCAGGCGAAGACTCCTAATTCGCCACCCAGGATATTGAGAGTCCATGCACCGATAGCACCTAAACCAAATCGACGCCAGGGAAGAGTTTGCCAGCCCACAATAGCCATCGCAACTGACCAAACTATCCCTAATGGACCAAAAGATAGTTCTTTGAATAAAACTATTGGCTCTGTTAAAGGCCAAGAGATACTAAACAAAATGGCGGCAACTATCGGAGAAATCATCAGAATTAACCAACCTGGGTTAGCATTTGCCCAGTAAAGCATTCCTAAGACGATCGCACCAAATACCAGTGATGTTGCTAAATCTGGCTGCAAAAATACTAATCCCCAAGGTATAGCGGTGATTGCCAAAACGCGGAAAACACCTTCGAGACTAGAAGCAGTCCGCCTGTGTAGCAAAGCTGCTAATGTGATAATCATGCCGACTTTGGCAAATTCTGAGGGTTGCACGTTAAAGCCGGCGATACTAATCCACCGTTGCGCCCCTTTGGCGCTAGTACCAGCAATCATCACGGCAATTAAACTGAAGTTCGTCAGTGTGTATGTTACCCAGTGCCACTGCATCAAGAGTTCGTAACGGATGCGAGATAAAAATAGGGCTATAAGCACGCCGATACCCGCTACCATCCAGTGCCACCACCAGTCAGTTACTGGCTGCTTCAGTTCCGTACTGAGAATCATCAGGCCGCCAAAAATACTAACAGCAATCGGCAAACAAAAAAGTAGCCAATCTATATGCTGCCAGGGCTTAACCCAAGACTTCCAGCGAATTTTGGGGAGCGATCGTTTTAACAACATTGTGCCAGTTTAGACTTTAGCTTTAATTGTTGGGAATTGGTCAATAATCAATATTTATTCTTCCCCAATTTCTCTAATTCCTAACACCCAATTTCTAGTATTCCCAAGCTATAGCCCAGGAAGTAGATAGAAATATAAAATTTATAATTATGTCAAGGCAGCAACTGATACTTTACCAGCAATGGAAAGAGCGATCGCTGTTAATGCTTTTGCGGAAGCTGAATCTGGGTCGCCAACAACTATCGGTACACCGCTATCACCACCAACTCGCGTAGAAATCTCTAGCGGCACGCACCCCAACAGTGGTACTCCCAATTCAGCAGCTGTTTTGGAGCCACCACCGGAACCAAAGATGTCATATTGCTTATCTGGTCGATCGGGGGGAATAAAATAGCTCATATTTTCCACGATCCCCAATACTGGAACATTCATTTGCTGGAACATCCGCAATCCCTTGCGAGAATCTAACAGAGCTACGTTTTGCGGTGTGGTGACAATTACTGCCCCTGCCATCGGCACTGCTTGGGTTAAAGTTAACTGAGCATCTCCCGTACCCGGTGGCATATCTACAATCAAATAATCCAGTTCTCCCCACTGCACTTGATAAAGAAACTGGCGAATTACACCATTGAGCATAGGCCCCCGCCAAATTACTGGTTGATCTCGGTCAATCAAAAAGCCCATTGAAACTAATTTGACGCCGTGATTAAAAGCAGGTTCCAGGATTTCACCTGTTTCAGTAGAACGCACAGTAATTTGAGCATCAGACAAACCCAGCATCGTTGGGTCATTGGGCCCGTAAATATCAGCATCTAACAAGCCGACTTTCGCCCCAGTTTGGGCTAGAGCCACTGCTACATTCACTGCAACTGTACTTTTACCAACGCCACCTTTACCGCTGGAAACAGCAATGATATTCTTGACTCCAGAAATACCAGTGCGGTCAGGTAAACTTTTTTGTTGTGGTGTTTCTGCCGTCACTTCTATGCTGACATCTGTCACGCCTGGAAGTTTTTTGACAGCTTTCTGACAGTCTTCGACAATAAATTCACGTAAAGGACAGGCAGGGGTGGTTAACACTAAAGTGAAACTAACCTTACCACCGTCAATTTTTACGTTGCGAATCATATTCAGTTCTACCAGACTTTTACGAAGTTCTGGGTCTTCCACTGGTCGCAAAATTTCTAAGACAGAGCGGGAATCGAGGACATCGTACATAAAAATTCAAAATTAAAAATGAATAAATACACTTGTGGGGAACATCTTAGCTATTAACTGGATGCCTTTTTAAGTAAGGTCAGCTTAGTGTTATCACTGTTACTGCCGTGATAAAACTTAGCAAATTGCATTATTACCTAATAGAATCTTAACTTTCTTTGGGCATTGGGCATGAAGAAGAGACAAGGTAGACAAGGAAGAGGGGGAGACTTGGGAGAGATTTGTCCCTCTTATCCCCTGCTCCCCGGTAACTAAACGTAGTTGTACCACTTCGTGGAAGCAAGCTACGCGCAGTGTCTCGTAGAGAAGTGCTGCTCCCCTGCTCCCTTGCTTCTTCCCCAATCCCCACTACCTAAAAATCAAAACAACTGTCATTAAGGGATTTTTTATTCCCAGATACCGCTGGTAATGCCGTCTTTTCTACTGCCTCGACTAAAGATCGTGCAACTCTGTCTGCATAAGGACGGGATAAAGACCAAATCAGAGGTGATAACCAACCCCGTAACGTTACCGAATAAGATAAACAAGTACCACAAACCGTTGACTCTACTTGGTAAGTTACTCGTTCCTCTATTCCAGGAATTGCCATCACTCGGATACTCAACATCTCTCTGGGATTGACGCGTTCCACAAAAATTCTGATGGGAATCGGCGAAAAGCGTGTTACAGCTTGAAAAATTAATCCTGGTTTGGGTACTAATCCGTAGGGAACATTAGTACTCTTAAGTTGTGGATGCCAAGAAACATCTGTTAAGTCAACCACTTTTTGCCACAGTTCATCTACAGAAGCAGAACTAATCTCTCGATATGTCCACACCAGAGAAGCGCAAAACCGACGACGTTTGCGGTGGATGAATTTGGATAACCAACCTTGCATTTTCCTAATCCTCCTCCCTAGATACTTTCTGGTAACTCTGGTATGGTGTGCAACTACGAGCAATTGCTAAATTAAAACTTTCTCAAAAATGCCCTAAACATAGCAAGCCTCGATTCGATACAGACCCAAATAGCCGACATCAGCAATATGGCAAAAAAGTTCTGATTAGACCAGTCAAATCCTTGATACCTCAAGCTTAAGACTAAAATTTAGTCTTTATACCAGAATATTCCAATTAAGAATTTCAAAAAAAACTAATTCAATATACAAGCCTATACGCATTTGAGGGAAAATAACTCTAGTGATGCCCATCAATCGGATAAATGCTTAACCCAAGAAGAAAAAAGCGGGTTGGGCAAATAGAGCTAGATTGTTGGCGCGTGTTTCCCCCAAATTTTCATTTGAAAATTTGTGGCTTTCTGGAAATTGTAATTTAGGTTCGGGAATCTATGTTGACCAACTCGCAAACACCAACTGTAGAAGCAGAATCATCAAAGTCTTTGCCAGCACCTGACGCTCAGACTAGGGTCAGTCAGTTTATGAAACAACTGCAAGACGAAATTACCGAATCATTGGCAAAACTAGATGGTGTGGCTAAGTTTCATGAAGATAGTTGGGAACGCCCAGAAGGAGGAGGAGGGCGATCGCGCGTACTGCGAGAAGGTGCAATATTTGAACAAGCAGGTGTAAATTTTTCTGAAGTTTGGGGTTCCCATTTGCCAGCCTCAATTTTAGCTCAACGCCCGGAAGCAGCAGGGCATGGCTTTTATGCCACAGGCACTTCAATGGTATTACATCCTCACAATCCTTATGTGCCCACAGTTCATCTCAATTATCGCTACTTTGAAGCGGGGCCTGTGTGGTGGTTTGGTGGCGGTCTTGACTTGACACCTTATTATCCCTTTGCTGAAGATGCCGCACATTTACACAAAACATTAAAGCAAGCTTGCGACCAACACCACCCAGAGTATTACCCGGTGTTTAAACGATGGTGTGATGAATATTTCTATCTCAAGCATCGTGATGAGACACGGGGTGTCGGTGGTCTATTTTTTGATTACCAAGATGGCCAGGGTGCTTTATACCGCGGCCCAAATCCCAATGGGGAAGCTGCCATTTATAGCAACCAGGTAGGAACACCAGCAACCCGCAATTGGGAAGATTTGTTCGGCTTTGTACAAGACTGTGGCAGAGCATTTTTACCAGCTTACGTACCAATTGTAGAACGGCGACATGGGATAGAGTATGGCGATCGCCAACGGAATTTTCAACTCTACCGCCGGGGACGTTATGTAGAATTTAACTTGGTTTATGACCGAGGCACTATTTTTGGTCTACAAACCAACGGACGCACCGAATCAATTCTCATGTCCCTACCTCCCCTAGTGCGCTGGGAATACGGCTATCAACCCGAACCCAATTCCCCTGAAGCCGAGTTGTATGAAACCTTCCTTAAACCTCAAGATTGGATCAACTGGACACCCAAATAGTTCTGAGTGCTGAGTGTAAGAGTGAGGAGTTATGATAATTATGCCGTTCTTCCCCGACTCCCTCATCTCACTAATCTCTTCCACTCTCTACTATTTTGGTGAGTTATAACTACTAAAGTTAAGCACTTAGCCGAAAAAGGTGACAAATTTAGCTATAGCTTGTTAATCTCAAGTGACAGCATTAGAAAATTCTGTCACTAGTTAATCTTAAAAGGAATGCCACGGGGAGGGCTTCAGTGATTCATATAGACCAAAAAACCTATACAACCCAAGACGGAAACACCGTTATCGTCTTGACACCATCAGGCCGTCTGGATATCACCACGGCTTGGCAATTTCGCCTGAAGTTACAAGAGTGTATTTCCAAACTCAGTCGCCATGTAGTTGTAAATTTGGCTCAGGTAAATTTTATTGATAGTTCTGGTCTTACATCTTTGGTAGCTGGAATGCGTGATGCTGATAAAGTCAAAGGCAGTTTCCGCATCTGCAATGTACATCCAGAAGCTAAACTCGTGTTTGAAGTGACGATGATGGATACTGTTTTTGAAATCTTTGAGACAGAAGAGGAAGCTTTAGAAGGTGTACCTCGTAGCATTGCTAGCTAAAAAACAGTTAGGAGTGAGGAGTGAGGAGTTAATTCAAAATTCATAACTCATAACTCATAATTCATAACTTTATCTTATTAAATACTGATTTCGCTTGGTGTAGCGATAAGGCCCCATAATCGCTCCCCAGGTTGCTTTTCCAGTTGCGGGATCGATTCCTTTGTCGTAGCTGTGAAATTCTGTTGTTGTAGCTGCAAAACCTAAAGAAACATGGATACTATTGCCAAGATAAGTAAAGCTACAACGAGTCTCTGGTAGTGGGGTAGCGGTAAACTTATAGCGATCGCCAGCTAGTTTCTCCTGAGTAACTGTTAGGATACAACCTGGTAGTGAATCTAATTGTTCGGATGTCAGTGTGTTTAGTAGAGCCGGGTTATTACCTGCGCCTATTAATGCACCTGGATCTTGAGGCATATAATATTGAACTTCCACGGTTGCGTCAGAGTTGCTGCTTTGACGCAACCGGATAATTCGCTGGCGATAAGGTTTATCTAAGGTAATAACGTTAGCCTGTTCGGCAAATAAGGTGATGCTATCTTCTGCAAACAGATTAACTGGTCTTTGCCACAGACGGAGGTGGACATACCAAACTGGTTCTGCTAAGGCTTGTTCTTGATTATCAAATTCACCAGCTAGGTACTCACCTAAAGCAATTAACTGTGGCGAGAAGTTCATAATTACAATAAATAAATCATTAAGGATAATAATTTTTGGCTAGCTTTTGAGGAGAAAAGGTCTGATCTCCTGTAGCTATCAGTTTATAAAATACTTCTAATGTGTATATATTGTAAATGAAACCATTACCTGCTAAAAGCTCAACTTGGCAAAGTAGCCTTTAAGCGAGAAAATAAAGATACGTCGCCCTTAACATTTCTTTTTTATTTGTGAATAACGTCCGTACAGTCTCTGATACAAAGCGAACTTTCTACAATCTTCACACCCGTCCGATCAATACTATTTATCGTCGGGTAGTAGAAGAATTGATGGTGGAAATGCATCTACTGTCAGTAAATATCGATTTTAGCTACAATCCAATTTATGCCTTGGGTGTCGTCACTACTTTTGATCGCTTCATGGAAGGCTATCAACCAGAACGGGATCAAGAATCAATTTTTAACGCCTTATGTCAGGCTATAGAACAAGATCCGCAACAATATCGACAGGATGCCCAGAAATTGCAAGCTGTAGCTAAAGGTTTGCCAGTTAAAGATTTAATTGGGTGGCTGGGCCAAACTACTTACTTAGATAGAGATGCTGACTTACAAGCAACCCTACAAGCGATCGCTAATAATCCTAACTTTAAATACAACCGTTTGTTCGCAATTGGTGTATTTTCGTTATTAGAACAGTCAGATCCCGAATTAGTCAAAGACGAAAAGCAACTCACTGAGGCGCTAAAAGCGATCGCTGCTGGCTTGCATCTTTCTGATGACAAACTCAACAAGGATTTGGAGTTATACCGTTCTAACCTAGACAAAATGGCGCAAGCGCTAGTGGTGATGGCAGATATACTCTCAGCCGATCGCAAAAAACGTGAGCAACGCAAACAACAATCAACTACCCCAGTTGCTCCCCCAAGTTCCAACGAATAGTTAGATTTGGCAGTGATGAGTTAGGAGTTAGGAGTTAGGAATTGTTAATAACTCCTCACTCCTAACTTTTTGCTTTATACGCCCAATATTTTGTAGATTAAGCTGTTAATTATAGTCAGCGTAAATGCCCCAATAACAGCACTCCAAATCCCGTAACGCAAGCGAAAGCCCTCGACTAACCAAGCAGCAATACTAAAACAAACCACGGCAATCATAAATGTGAAAATGCCAGATAATAAGTCTAATGTGAGTAGATTTGGTACTGCAAAAATGAGGCTTAAAATTGGTCTGACTATTGCTGTTACGATACCAAGCACTGCGGCAGAAAGAAACGCTTTCCCAGGAGTATCAATTTCAACTCCCAAAGGCAACTTACTAATTATCAACAAGCTGATAGCTGTTACGACCCAAACAATTAAAAGCGTTACGATGTTCATGCCACAACCCCTGATACTAATTCGTAATTCGTAATTCGTAATTCGTAATTAGGACACACTGAAAGACGCTTAATACAAGCGCTTTTCAATCTGTTAACCTATTTAGACATCCTTCCCCAATTTGGTATGAAATGTGGATGGTAATTGGTGATAAATTCCTCAGTCTATAGGTGGAAAAATCTTTATAGCTCAACCAATTATTTGTAAATTAGCAGTTTTTTTTTATCTAGCCGAGATTTATTCTAGATATCTTTAGGTTTGGAAAAAGGCTTGAAGGAAAAATGGGTAGTTATAAGTAGGGGAGCAGAGGACAAAAGGACAAAGGGACAAGGAGACAAAGGGGAATTATTGAACAAATCTCTTCCTTGTCTTCCTTGTCTACCTTGTCTCTTCTTCATTGCCCAATTTCCGATTTCCCTATCTCATCTTTTAAGAGGAGGTTGAGTTTGTTTGGGTGCTACAGGCGCTTGAGGCGCTGGTGAGTTAGGAACCACGGGAGAAATACCAGGATTGATGCCTTGCCCAGCTGGAGGCTGAGTGATGCTAGGAAAGGGTACAGAATTAGGTGCTAAGGGGAATTTTGGCGTAATATTTCCTTCGGGATTGATGCCTGGTACTGCACCAGTTCCAGGATTGATTGGGAAAGAGGGGACAGTAGGCTGGTTAGGTGAGTTCGTGGATGGTTGAGATGGGCCAGGAATAATTCCCAAAGAAACGCGATCGCCCCCTACTTGTCGTAGCAAATCTAATGTCTCAATCACATCATTGTAAGTTGCTGTGCGCGAAGCATTCAGCACAACAACAGCATTAGGGTTTGCTTGGAGATACTGTTTTAAACTCTGTCTCAAATCTTCCTGTTTTACAGGCTGTTTTTCTATGTAAGTATTGCCCACAGCATCGATGGTAACAATCACACTTCCACTTTGTGACGTTATTCCAGAGACTGTACTGGGGCTGGCTTTAGGCAAATCAACATTTATTGCCTGTTGCCGTGTAAATTGTAAAGCCGCTAATAAAAAAAATGTCAGGATACAAAAAACGACATCAATTAAAGGGATGATTTGAATTTGGACTTCTTCAATTGGAGTATGTAGATTAACTTTCATGTCTCATTCACAAACCTGGTTTGGGGGTTGAATTATTGACTATTAATTAGGTGTACTCGGGGGTTCAGGAGGTTCAGAAACTCTAGTCTTTCCTGGCTTGCGGGGTGGAGTGAAATTTTCTGGCACAATTGCTGATGTCCTATTGCTAAAGTCAGGAGGAGACTGGCGATAGAGCAATTCCATCTCATTCCCTGCCTTCCGAAAAACTTTGACTTGGTTGACTACAAAACTTTGAAATAGACGGTAAAATACCAAACTAATGATGGCAACTATTAGCCCACTTGCCGTACTAATTAAGGATTCACCAATACCAGTAGTCACCCCAGCGGTAGATTCAGTTCCCAAATCGCCAATCCGAATTGAGCGCAGAGAGTGGATTAAACCCAAAACTGTACCCAACAATCCTAGCAACGGCGCTAGAGCAATCACCGCTTCTAAAAGTTTTTCGCCCCTGCGCATCCCAGCTAATTCGTCTTCTGCTGTAGCCTCCAGTGCTAGTCGAAAAGTTTCCGCATCACTTTTGGCAAAACGTAGAGGGGCGTAGAGAAAACGCCCGACAGGCTGATGGCTTGCAAGTCTAGCCATGTCCGCAGCTACTTCCCAATTATCCTGGGCAGCATCCAAGACGCGATCGACTATTTGCTTTTCCTGAGTCAAAATTCGCAACCAGAACCACATACGCTCGAAAATGACACTCAAAGCCAGAATCGACAGAATGAGTAAAGGCCACATAGCTGGCCCACCCTTGTAAAACAAATCTAAAATATCCACTGTTTAAATTTCCTCCCTCCAGGACTAAAGCAAATGTGTTAAGGCATTTTAATTCTAGAGATTAATGCAAAATGAGGGGCTTCCAAAATATAAATTTCTCGAAAACCTAAAAAAACAGTGCAAGGATGATGTATGTGACTGAGACTGTTGTACTAACTTACTGCTGGGTAGGCAATCGAATGATAGATCGGTAATTTTTGGCATACTTTTGCTAAACTTCCTTGTAATACCAATTTGAAAAAAGAATGCAATACATAGATAAGACCTTACCCAACCCTCTACAAGGCTTTGGGGAGGGTGTGCGTCAGTAAGCGTGGGCATCTGCTCGCAAACATTTTTTTAATTGATATAACCTGAAATTTGATTACAGGATATTTTCACGTAAAGGAGAAAAATTTTGGCAGCAGTCCGAGTCCGCCAGCATGTTAATCCACTTGGTAAAAAGTATCAAACACCAGCAAGTCTCCAAGACTTGGAAGAAATTTATGCAAAGCCAAATCAACCACTACATTTAGATATTGGCTGCGCTAAGGGACTGTTTTTGTTGAATATGGCCAAGATAGAATCTAACTGGAATTTTCTCGGCTTGGAAATTCGAGAACCGCTGGTGGTGGAGGCGAATAAGTTACGTTCTGAATTAGGTTTAACAAACCTGCACTATTTATTTTGCAATGTGAATAACTCATTGCATTCACTTTTATCTTCCCTGCCTCCAGAAAATTTACAACGCGTTACTATTCAATTTCCCGATCCTTGGTTTAAAACCCGCCACGCTAAACGTCGTGTAGTCCAACCAGAACTAGTGGCAGACTTAGCTAAGTATCTTGCGGTTGGGGGGTTGGTATTTTTACAATCAGATATGGAATTTGTGGCTGTGGAAATGCGCGATCGCTTTGCAGCTAATTCAGCTTTTCAGAAAGTTGGTACAGAAGAATGGCTAGCTGAAAACCCCTTACCAGTCTCCACAGAAAGGGAAATAGGCACGCAAAAAAAAGGTGAACCTATTTATCGGGCTTTGTTTGAAAGAGTGAGAATTACAGATTAGAGATGTTTGTAATATCAACTCTCTCCCACAATTGGGGATTGGAAGTTTTCTTGAGCAGCCTTAAAACTCTTTAGTAGTATAGACATAAGTCTTATTTGTTATCTTGTTGTTAGACATTGCCCATCATCTGGGAAAGTTTTTGGGACATAAATGTTTCATTAAGGGTCAAAAAGTGAGTGAAATACTCTCTAATAATTGGTAAAAAAGCTTGATGCTGGAGTAATTAATAGATATATAATCTTGCTCAATAAATAGTTTTGACTAAAAATTGTCGATTTATTAGTTGATGACATAAAAGTTTTATTTATGTCTATAAAAAATTGGTATAATATAGTTAAAATATTTTTTTCATCCTTAGAATATAGACAGATTAGGTAATTACAGTATTTAGTGATTTAGCCTATATCTAGTTATATATTCTGAGGAAAAGCACAATGGAAAGGAATAAAAATAATTCAGATATTCAATTGGACATTAGCAATCTAATTGATAATGCTGTTAACAATGCAGTAGCACGACGGAATCTAGCTGAGGATTCAGAAGATGCTTTGCTAATTCTATCTGATGAAGCAATGGCAAACATTACAGGTGGTTTGACAAGCGCCGCAAGTATTTCTCTTGTGAAAGGACCGTTCGTTGCAGGTGGTATTTTTGTGAGAGAACCGATTACTTGTGGAATAATTGCACAAGACCCGAACTCAAATGCACAAGCCTTTTAAGTTGGTAGTAACTATTAAACTCTTGGACATTTAATTTGCTTATTTAGGTTGATGGAGAGCAGTCCGATCCGAAACTAGGTGTAAATCTCCATCAGCTTAAAAATACAATTCACTATAGGTTCAATTTATGGAAGACATCGCTACTGAAAAGACTACATTTTGCCCTAGTGCAAGACCAGAATGGCAAGACAGTGTTGTTTTCGGCGTCGTTGGTGGCACAGTCACAGAACCCCGCGTAGCTTATCTTAAGCACCCCCAACCTGTCACAGATGAACTAATAGCAAAGGCTAGTCCAGTAACACCCACTGAAATTTTTCGGACGGCTGCACCTTGTGCAACTAAGGGTTGTCAACATTTTGATGGTAAAGATTGTCGTTTAGCAATGCGAGTTGTAGAAAATTTGCCAAAGGTAGTAGACGATCTACCACCTTGTTCCATACGCCGAGATTGCCGATGGTGGCAGCAGGAAGGTAAGGCAGCTTGTATGCGTTGTCCACAAGTTATTACAGATAATTACAATCCCTCTGAATTACTACTGAAAGTGGCGACACCAACTGCTAGTTAAGCAAAGCTACAAAGTTTATTTAAGTAATTTAAGGAGAATATTATATCAATGAACATTCATCACAAACATCTTACAAGTCAAATTGAAATTACGAACTTGATTGAAGAAGCTGTTATGAATGCATCAGCAAGATGAAAACAAGTTTTAGAACAAGACTTGCTCCCAGAATTGTCTGAATAAGAATAGAAAAACATTACAGATAGAGCACTAAGAGATGCGATCGTTCTCATCAGTGGCTATTTACTGGGTTAATACTGCTATGCGTAATTTGTAATTGATATACCGCAGACATTTGATTAATTTGGAATGGGTGGTTTATTGACCCTGTAGTAGTAGTTTTAAGAATCCTTGCAAAAACAGTCTGTGGTAGTAACTCAACTACCACAGTTTTCTCTACATCGAAGTTGTTTGATAGATTTAAAACTTATGACATTTCTCTTAAACTCTCATAATGTTGTAGATTATTTAGTTACACAAAAATTATTTAATCAGTCAGAAAAACTACCGAGTAAGGTAGAACCAGTTACAGCTAAAAATTTTAATTTATTAGTTACTTTACCAAATGATAAAAAGCTACTTGTTAAGCAAGAGCGGCTTAATCAAGAAGGGAAAGCAGCTGGTGAATTTTTAAGTGAGTGGCGAATTCAAGAGTTTTTACAACGATTCCCAAACCTTAGCAACTACTGCTCATTTTTACCAGAAGTACTGCATTTTGATGCCGAGAATTCCATTATTGTCTTCAGATATCTGGATGATTATCGAGATTTAATGGATTTATACATCAAGGAAAATAGCTTTCCTACAGAAATCGCTACAGCAATTGGTAATATTTTAGGGACTATCCATCGTGATACTTTTAACCGTCAAGAATATCAGAAATTCTTTTCTAAAAATTCAGATAATTTCATGGCTGACCAAGTATCATATTTAGTTTGGAGATTAGAACGGCTTGAACCGGAAATTTTTAGTATAGTTCCTGGCGATGGGTTAAAGTTTTTTGCTCTATATCAACGTTATGATAGCTTGGGGCAGGCGATCGCAGAATTAGGTAATAGTGTAACGCCTTCTTGTCTCACCCATAATGATTTGAAACTAAATAATATTCTCCTTTACAAAGATTGGCAGAATTCCAGTAATAATATTGTTCGGCTAATTGATTGGGAACGCTCGACTTGGGGAGATCCAGCCTTTGATTTGGGAACACTTCTTGGCAGCTATGTACAAATCTGGCTTGGTAGCTTGGTTATCAGTAATTCTTTAAGTATTGAAGAGTCTCTACGTTTGGCAATAATACCTTTAGAACTGCTTCAGCCTTCAATTGGTACATTAACCATAGCTTATTTAAACACTTTTCCAGAAATTCTAGAACACCGCCCTGATTTTTTGCCACGGGTGGTGCAATTTACTGGTTTCGCTTTGATTCAACAGATTCAGGCAATGATTCAATATCAAAAATCTTTTGGCAATATGGGGATTGCTATGCTTCAGGTTGCTAAGACGTTATTAAGCCGTCCTGTACAATCAATGCCAACAATTTTTGGTGATGCTGCTGTTGAATTAATTCACCTGAGTAGTTCTGCTGTTTAAATCATTTTGTTATTACTAAAGTAATCGTTATGCAATTATTAAATTCTCCTCCAACTCAACTAGAAATTGGTTTAACTGGGCAATTACTGGATATTCTGCAAGATATTGTTCAAAAAATTGAGATAAAATCTGATTTCTCTATCCACCATCCAGATTACAAACCTTTAAAATTACCATCTGAGGCAGTAGAACGTTTTCAGAAAATGCCAACCCAGATGCAACAGAAATATCTGAGTCTGCAATTGCGGATTTTTCTTTACGGTATCTATTACAACGGTTCTATGCAAAGTACGTTGGCACTAGATAGAGAGGGAAATGGTTTGCCCCTGGATTTGGAGAATAATACTGTTTTAGGGGTAGATGTGGGATTTTATAAACGATTGCATGAAAGTAATTTTGGAGAGGGCTACTTTGACCCTGGTTGGTCTGTTTTGAGAGAAGAAAGTGATGGCAGTTTAGCCGTGAATAAAGGCGGTTTGAGGCTACATATTGAACGGAATAAGCATCTTCAACCTACTGAAGTGGCAGCTATGGTAGGTGATTCTGTCGCTATCAAGATGCCGAAGAATCTAGTGCAAAATGGCTTTTATGTGGCCGTTGGCAATGCAGGCTTGAGTCGTATTAAAGATATTAAAATTCATCCTGTAACTGTACGAATTTATATCAATGTAACTCCTGAAGGTGCTGTTGCAGTGATGAGGAGTTTAACACAAGGATTGAATGAGTTAGCAATTCCTTTCAGTTTTAAGGTTTTGTATAACCCCAAGGAATACCAACGCTACGATTCAGGAGTGCTTTACTTTGACAAGAAAAACTATGAAGTTGTTAGACAACTCTTAAAAATTGTTTATCAAGAACATCAATTGCATTTTAAGTCAGAAATTCCTTTATTTACCAAACAACTAGCACTAGGGTTGGGGTTGGCAGAAGAACCAGACCAAAAATTTGCTGTTCAAGAAAGTTTTGGTATGAATCGCTGCCAGATCGTGGCGAATGGATTACTGGAAGCTTGGTATCATGGGAATGACTTGCCAGAGCTTAGAATGCAGGCTATCTTTGGGCAATTTTCTCGTTTGGGAATTGAGTTGCAGCGCCCTTATATTAATGCCAATTCAAAAGATATTTATTAGTAGTTCCAGTGGTTAAGGGGAATAAACTGATTGGCTAGACTATAGTCCGATACTTCGATGTTAGCGATGGACTTGACAATACTCAGGTAACTCATACTTTTTGATGGGTCAGGGTGCTGGTAGACTGCTAAAATACCGGGATGATTTGGGTTTACTTTGTGGAGAGTTTGGAAATCATCGCAGTTGCGAGTCAGTAACACACGCTCTTGATGTCTTGCATAGTCAAGTACAACTGAGTCAGGCTTGCTCATCAAACCCGCTTCGTTGACTGTCAAAACATTGTGACCAGCACTTTGTAACAAATTAACTAAATGTTTTGCCTGGGAGTCTTCATCAATGAGTAGTTTTAGGCTCAAGGGAGACTCCTTGCTGTTCGAGGCGGTAACGCTCCTCTTCTGCTTCCAGTTTCAAGAGTTCTTGGTGATTTTCGCAATAGTGAATAGCTTCCTCGATCGCAACAAGGGGAAGGTTCCAATTGTCTGCTGCCTCTTCTATTGACATTTGGTTAACAACCATATCCTGCCAAACAGTCGAGGCAAGTAATTTTCGCCCTTTAATGTAAAGTTGCCGCCGCCACGGGTGAGTACGTTCCACCAGATATTGCCAGTCGCCTATTTGTGAAGATTCAAGTTCCGGGATAAGTAGGCGGACTTGCTCTTCTCTTGTGTGGAGAAACAGTTGAGTGCCAGGACGCATGTGGCGCTTGAGCATGACCATTAGGTCGATGGAACGCAGGATTGTTTCTTTGGTATTAGGAGCTGCGATCGCATCACGTAGCCAGTTGAGCTTTGCTTCTTGTTCTGGAGTAATGTTGAAGTTCTGTCGCTTGGTTTCTACCGTTTCTGGATTAGATGATATTGGCGTGGTCATGTTACCTCATAGCTAGGAATCAGTTTGATAAGTACAATATGAGTATATCAGACTTATTCAATTGATCTAACTGATGCGATCGCGCAGTTTGCAGCACGTCTCATTTGAGTTCGACAGATTGTAGCGAATAGCATGGAGTTTGGTTCTACTGCCAGAATGAAATAACCCTAAATTTTTATTGTTCAGTCTAAGAGGATTCTTGGACTGATTTTTTATTGGTTTTTCTAATTTGTATTAATAAACTAAGCAATTAAGAATAAAAAAGGTCATAAATATTTTATATATGTCATAAAATACAGGGTGCTTTATCCAAATAAATATGAAATTTTTATTTTTGGAAAAATAACGCACTACATTTTGTAATAAACAAAGCTATAAGTGCATTATTTATGGCACATTGTTTAGTAATACAAACCTTTAAATAATAGATTAAACACATTATTATATTAAGGGAATAGAAAATTTAAAAGTCTAATTCCAACTGAAAAAACTTTATTTAGGAGTAATTTAACAATGGCTAACATCGTCATCTCTAATCTACGTCCTGCTGGTGCTGAATTGTTCGATGGTTCTGAAAGCTTTATGAATGATTTGACCGATAGCGAACTGGATATCACTAAAGGTGGTCTTACTCCAGCCGTCTTTTTTGCTGGCGTTGCTGTTGGTGTTGGTATTACCTACTTGCTTAAGTAGAAATTAATTGACTCTTTTAAGAGTTGAAAGTTAAAATACCTGCATCTTCAAACTCAGATGCAGGTATTTTTTAGTAGCGAAAAACATCTGGATAGTCAATTGGAGAGATGAATAGTTATCTGTTTAAAAGGTTTGAATTACTTCAGACTGTTCAATTTGTTGTTTCAGCCACTCGGAGAATAAATCTGAAATGATATTTGTGCGGAGTTTTTCATTTAGGTCTGGCTGAATTAGTTCCTCTACTAAAATCAGGTGTATACCCTTAGATGTCACAATGGGTTTGAGAAGCTGTGGTGAGTTAGCTGCAAAAATAGCACCAGAAATTTCCGGCTTCAAATCCTCGCGGCGCAGTATCCCCAGATATCCACATTTTCGGCGTAACTCAGTATCCTGGATGTATTTGTGAGCAACATCATAAAAACTCATCTCACCTTCCTGAATAGCGTAGAAAAGTTCTAGCGCCAAATCTTCATCATCCAAGACTACCTCATACATAACCGCACCAGCAAATTCTAGCTGATGTTCAAAAAAGTAAGGTTCGATTTTATCTGAAAACAGATGTTGGCTTAATTTACCAACAAGTATACCGTGATAGAGCATTTCCTCAAAATCATCTAAGGATAAACCATGTTTTTCTAACCACTGCCATGTATCATCAGCACTGGTGAGTTTATTTATTAACCGTAATAAATCCGCTGCTTTTTGTAATTCTTCTGTCTCTACTTTAATCCCAGCTTTTTCAGCAGCAGATGTAATAACCTTGCGGTTAACAATCTCTTCAATGATCTCAGGAGTTTTACAAGATAGCTTGACTTGATTAAGAATATCTTCGTTGGTAATAGTGATAGATTGTGACATGATGTTTATCCTGAAATTAAGTAAACTAAATTAGAAGTAAAATAATCACTTCTTTACCTCAAAAGTAATAGGGATGGCTGATGAAATTGAGAAATCTAAAAGTAGCGTGAAATACCTACAATTTCACCCCACCCTGTTGCAACTTCTTAAACGGATCAAGTAGAAAATCAATAATTCGACGCTGGCGCACAATTACTTCAGCTGTCGCCGTATCTCCAGGATGCAAGGCAATACATTTATTAGCTGAGGAAATACAATTTTCTTTTAAGGAAATTTCCAAGTCATAAGCTGCCACCTTTTCATTAGGTGTTTCCACCTCTATGGTAGTAGGAGAAATATATAATAATTCTCCTTTCGCTATTCCATAATCCTGAAACGGATAAGCATCAAACTTTAACTTTACTGGCAATCCTCTTCGCAAAGAACCACTCTCAGTTGTCGCCATTTGCGCCCGAATTATTAAAGGCGAACCTTGAGGTGCAATCTCCGCAATCATTGCTCCAGGTTGCACTACAGAGCCAGGCCGTTGTATTGGTAACTGAAACACTTTTCCATTGACGGTGGCTCTTAACTCTCGTTGTCCTAACTGAAATTTTAACGAGACAATCTGACTCTTAGTTTGAGAAATTTCTGCCTGAAGCGTAGTAATTTCTGTCTCCAAACTCTTCTGTTGTTCATCAATTTTTAGCAAAGCAAGTTTGTTGGAACGAGTTAATGTCTGATAACTCCTTTCTTGTTCTTTCAGTCGCAACTGTGCCTGCTCAATATCTGCATTTGCTTGCCGAATAGTCCGCTCATAACTACTCTGTTGTTCTACCAAACGTAGTTTAGCCTGCTGAATATCTGACTGATTTTGTTCGTATAACTGTTGCTTGTCTTTAGCTATATCTTGCTTTTGCACAACATTAATTTCTGGAACGACTCCTGATTGCCAAAGACTGCGATAGCGTTCAACTTCTCGTTCGGTACTCGCCAAACTACTGTTTACTAACTTATTAGCTGTTTGACTATGCTCAAGAGTTTGCCGTGCCTGATTGACTTGAGCCAATTTTTCGTCTTTTTGTAAATCATAGGAATTTCTTAGAGCATTCATATTCTGTCGTGCTTGGTCAATTTGAGCTTGCTTTTCTAACTGTTGAGATTGGTTCTGTTGCTCTTGAGTTGTCAAAGATACAATTAACTGACTTTTAGATGAATTTAACTGAGAAAGTCGATTTAATTGTCCCTCCAATTTGTCCTGTGCCTGCCGTAACTCCGCCTTAACTAATTCTGATTCCAACACCAATAAAGTCTGCCCAGCTTTAACTAAATCACCTTCCTTTACCCGAATTTCGGCAACAGTACCCGCTACAGCAGCATCCAGCCTAACCGTCTTTCCCTTTGGTTCAAGTCGCCCTCTGGCTGTACCCGTTTCATCCACCTTAGATAGCATCGCCCAAGGTAAAATGATCGACACAAACACCACCAAAAAATACAGCAATCCTCTTGTCCAAACCTGGGGCAAGCTATCAAGTAAATCCTTGGTTGCATAAGCCCAATCATCAGTTGATATGGCTGGTGTTTGCTCCGTTAAAACTTCCTCGCGCTGTTCTACCTTATAAACTTGGGTTTTAACCCTTCCATTCAATGTGTTTGGCATGATTTTTCCTGATATCAATTTGGGATTTTGGGAGACAACGAAAGCTTTCTGCCTATCCTCTTGTTTCATCCCGCAACATCCATCTGCTGATGATTGAGATAAAAATAATGTCCCCGCTTCGCCATCAACTCTTGGTGAATCCCACTCTCAACCAACACGCCGCGATCCAGCACTAAAATCAAATCTGCATTTCGGACAGTTGAAAGCCGATGGGCGATTACTAAGGTGGTTCTACCTTTGAGAATTGTGTTTAAATTCGTCTGAATAATCCTTTCTGACTCTGCATCCAGATGGGAAGTCGCTTCATCTAAAACCAACAGCTTGGGATTGCCTAATAACGCTTTAGCGATCGCAATTCTTTGTCGCTGTCCTCCAGACAACATCCCCCCTCCTTCACCAATCTGGGTTTCATAACCCATAGGTAACTTTTTAATAAAGTCATCAGCACCCGCCAATCGCGCCGCCTCAATAATTTCTGCCAAAGTTGCCCCAGGATGTGCCAAGCTAATATTTTCCCGAATCGTTCCGCCAAACAAAAAGGTATCTTGGTCAACTACCCCAACTTGTTCGCGTAGAGAACGCAATGAAATACTGGTAATATCCTGTCCATCAATCAACACTTTGCCATCCGTGGGGGGATATAATCCCAAAACTAATTTAGAAATCGTGGTTTTACCCGAACCACTCCGTCCCACCAGGGCAACCATTTGCCCACTCTGGACTTCAAAACTGAGATTTTCTAAAACATTGATATCGCTTTCAGGATGATAGCGAAATGTCACGTTGTCAAAGCGAATGTTACCTTGAATGGGTGGTAAAGATTGCCGCGCTTGATGCTGCAAATCCTCTTCTGGTTCTGCATCCAACACATCATTAATGCGTTCCACTGCAATCACCACTTCTTGCAATTGATTCCACAAAACTGTTAATCGTTGGAAGGGTTTAATAATATTTCCCAACAACATATTAAATGCTACCAATTGCCCAATGGTTAGCTGATTGTGAATCACTTGATACGCCCCAAACCACAGCAATACAGTAGTTACCACTGCTTCAATTGTGTTGCTAAATATTTGCAGGCGATTGCTGATAACTTGCCCAGAGAAATTAGTTTTTACTTCTTTACTTAATAACTCTTCCCAATGCCAACGCACTGTTTGCTCTACTGCTGTAGATTTAACTGTTCGCACACCAGAAAGAGCTTCAATTAGATAGCTACTTTCATTAGCAACAGCATTAAATATTTCCCTAGAAATCCTTTGTAAAAAAGGTGTGGCAATCAATGCCAGCAGCAAAAAAGGCGGTACAATCACCAACACCAGCAACGCCATTTTCCAGCTGTACCAAAACATCAATCCTAAATAGATAAAGACAGTAACTAAATCTAAGAGGATGGACAACGCCTCACCAGAGAGGAAGCGTTGAATTTTACGGTTTTCTTGTACGCGAGAGATAATGTCTCCCACATAACGCGACTCAAAGTAACTCAAGGGTAGCCGCAGGGTATGGCGAATAAATCCGACAATTAGTGCTAAATCGAGCTTATTAGCTGTGTGGTCTAACAGATATTGTCGCAACCCTGTCATCGCTACACGAAATAAACTAAAAATCAGTAACCCTAACCCCACCGCCGTTAAGGTTAGTTCAGAACGCTGTACCACTACGCGGTCTAAAATTAACTGGGTAAATAAGGGAGTAACAAGTCCAAATATCTGGATAAATAAGGAAGCGACAAACACTTCCAGCATCACTAAAGAGTGAGGCTTCATCAATTCAAAGAATTGCCAAAAGGGGGTAGAAGTTTCTTTAGTATCCTTGAGCATTGCTGTCGGTTGCAGCAGCAATGTGTAACCAGTCCAGTTAGCTTTAAATTCCTGGTGGCTGAGGGTACGTTGACCAATAGCGGGGTCGGCGACAATGACGTGTTTGGGGGTAATTTCGTAGACAACAATGTAATGCTTGCCTTCCCAGTGAGCGATTGCAGGTAATTTTTGCTTCGCCAATTGGTCAAGACTCGCTTTCACCGGTCGCGTGCTAAACCCAATACTTTCCGCTGCCGCCGATAACCCCCGCAGTGACGAGCCATTGCGGTCAACATTGGCAATATCCCGCAGCCGATTTACACTAAAGTTTTTCCCCCAATAGCGAGACACCATCACTAAACAAGCTGCACCGCAATCCGATCCACTCTGTTGGGCAAAAAACGGATAGCGCCGAATCACACGCTGTAATAAATGCCCTACTCGCTGTGTGGAGTTGGGAAAATAGGCTTTGCTTATTTTTTTATCGCGTGGCTTTACTGCTGGCGTTGACAAAATACTCGTTTCATGAACCTGTTTTGAGTCAGATGCTGGGTAAGCTGAGTCCACCTGTTGACGATTACGGGATAGAGCTTTAGCCCACAAATGCTCCTGAATTTGAGGATATTTAGCCATCAATGGCCATAAAACTTCACCCGGAACAAAGCACAGTTGCAAGTTGATTGAAGCCCTGGCAGCGTAAGGTTTAAAGTCTCCCTCCTTAAACAAGGTAAATTCCCCAAATGAGTCACCTGTTTCTAAAGTGGCGATTAACTCATCGGCGCTATCTAGCAACCTGACTTTACCAGCGATCGCAATATAGATTCCTGGTTGAACATCGGTTCCTTGCCATAATTTGCCGACTTTCGGGTTGATAAATTTAACTTGTTGAAGATAGTGTTGAAATTCATCTGTCGAAAGAGAATGCCCCAGAATTTTGTTGAACTGTTGTAGAGTTACTAACTGAGCGGATATATCTTGCGCCATGAATGTCTACATCTTTTGCTAATTTTGCAAAGTTAATAGATAAAAATTCGGAATTATCAGGAATAACTGCCGATTTCAGGTCACTAATCAAAATTTTGGAACCTTGAGTCTGTTCAGTGCTGTTTTGTTCAGAATTGCTGGGTTTTGGTACTGTGGATAATCCCATCTGTTTGAGCAGTCGTTTGATATGGCGATCGCTCACCTCAATCCCAAATTCTTTCGCTAGATGTTTCCCTAACCAGTTAGCTGTCCATCGTCTAAAAGAATACCCATGATCGCGGGGACTACCTTTAATCAGTTCTTTCAAACGTTCTAAATACTCGTCATTTATTGCCTTCGGGCGACCAATGGGGCAATCTTGCCATTGGTGCGCCATCCCTGTTCGGGCTATGTGCATCCAATGCCTTGCTGTTGCTGGACAACACCCCAAAATTTGACAAATTTCAGTTTGGGTTTTTCCCTCATCTGCCAACAACATGATTTCAATACGTTGTTGGTAAGATTCGGGTAAAGTTTTTTCCAAACTTGCTAACAGTAATTTCCGTTGAAATGATGTTAAATACTTACTGTTAATTACTTTTATGTATCTTGTTTCAATTTTACTTTGGCAGTCCGACATATACGTATAATTAACTAGATTTGTGGACACACAAATGTTTTCTAAACCATGCAGAATTTTGCAATATCCTACTTCTAGAGATATTGCAAAAGCTAATTTTTTTGCAACTGTAATACTTATTACTATTTGTTTTTTATTTTATGCAATCAATAATTGAGTTAAGTAATATGTTTGACAACGGTTTTTAAATATTCCTTTTGTCAGCCTATATTAGGCTACAAATCCAATTTGTAAATTCCGAAAATAGTTGTTAAATTTTAGTAAATTTTTTGTAAATATAAATTTCTTCTGAGCAGAGAAAAAAGTGATAACGGAGTTGCCATTACCACGGATGAAAATTCGTTTGAGAGATTGCATACGTAAAGGCACAATATATTTATTGTGCCTCAATAATGAACTGTATTCCCCATATATGAAAATTGCTGTAACCGCTTAAACTTCTAGTAAAGGAAGAGTGACGGTAAAGGTTGTACCTACTCCAACTTGGCTATTAACTACAATTTCGCCCCCATGTGCATCGACACATTTTTTGGCGATCGCTAGCCCCAAGCCAGTACCAGGGATGTTTCCCACATTGTCCGCCCGTCGGAAAGGCTGAAACAATCGTTTTTGGTTTTCTTGAGGAATACCAATTCCCCAATCTTGAACTCGGAAAATTACTGCTTTTTCTTGACCAATTAGTTCAAAGCGCACCATGCCGCCCGGTAGTGAATACTTAATAGCATTGCTAAGTAAATTACCCAAAATGTGCCGCAGTAAGCTTTCATCCCATAAAGCTTCATCTAATTGCCCAAAACTGGCGAACACTAAAGTCAGATGCTTATCGTTTGCAATCAATCGAACTTCATCGACCATTTGGCGACAAAAAGCTTCTAAATCTAAGCAGATGACTTCAAAACCGAGTCTACCAGAATCAGCTTTGCCGATGAATGTAACTTCATCCAATAGCTGCGCCATGTTTTTAATTGCCGAGCGAATCATTTGCAAATGATTTTGTTTTTTCTCTTTAGTTAATCTTTCATCCTGATTTTGTAGCAATCCAGCAGCCAAGAGAATAGTATTTAGCGGATTGCGGATGTCATGGGAGAGCATTGAGACAAATTCAGATTTGAATTGGTTGAGTTCATTGGCTTTTACGAGTTCCGCAGTTCGTTCTTCAACCCTAGTTTGTAACGTTTCATTGACAGTGCGTAATGATTCTAAAACCTGCTTGCGCTCGATCGCATAACGCAAAGAGCGAACCAACACATCTACATTTACCTGTCGCTTGACAAGATAATCTTGCGCCCCTTGCCGCACTGCTTCAATTGCTAGTTCTTCGTCATTAGTATTTGTTAAAACAACAATCGGTATACTTGGCGCTCGATCAATCAGAGGAGGTAGAGATGACAATCCTTGGCTATCAGGTAGAGTTAAATCTAATAAAATAACATCATAATTACATTTACTTAGTTCCTGAAGTGCTTCGCCCAATCGCATCACATGAACCAAAGTAAACTCTTGGGACTGTGCTTGCATCAGAAACTCTTGTAACAACCTAGCAGAAGCTAGGTTATCCTCAATTAACAAGATTTTTACTGAGTAGCTCACAACCATAATCTTCAGGTTTCACCCCCTATTGCTGCTCTATCTTGTCATTTGTCATTTGTTATTCGTCATTCGTCATTAGTTATTCTCCCCTACCTCCCCTGCTCCCCTGCTCCCCTGCTCCCTGCCTCACTCTGATGGTAGCGTCACGGTAGAGAGCCAAAAATCTTCAATACTCTTGACGATTTGAAATAATTGGTTGAGGTTGCGAGATTTAGTGATATAGCAATTCACATGTAAATCGTAGCTGTGAAAAATGTCATCCTCATTTTTTGAGGTTGTTAGCACAACAACTGGAATACGCTTTAGTAGTGGGTCGGCTTTTATTTCCGCCAGCACTTCTCGACCGTCTTTTTTAGGTAAGTTCAAATCTAGCAGAATCAGGTCAGGGCGTAGCGCATCAGCATATTCACCTTCTTGGCGTAAATAAGCCATAGCATCTATACCATCCCTGACCGTTACCACTTGGTAGGGCACTGAACTATTTTTCAACGCTTCTTGGATTAAGCGAATGTCAGCTTTATTGTCCTCGACCAAAAAGATGGTTTTGTGTTTTTCTCCCGTTTCTACGCTCAAGTTCGCGTCCTCCAACTGGAATCGTAAAGTAGAAGGTTGCGCCTTCACCCAGTTCTGACTCTACCCAGATCCGCCCCCGGTGACATTCGACAATCTTCTTACAGATGGCTAAACCCATACCTGTACCAGTATATTCATCCCGCGTGTGTAAGCGCTGAAAAATTACGAAAATGCGATCGCTAAACTTCGGATCGATACCAATTCCATTATCCCGAACTGAGAATAGCCATGCATCTTCTATCCTTTCTGCTCCCACATGGATTTGTGGCGGCTGGTCGCTATGAAACTTGATGGCGTTACCGATAAGGTTTTGGAATAGCTGCATTAATTGAGTGCTGTCAGCCATAACTACTGGTAAGGGGTCGTGGGTGATAGTAGCGCCAGTTTCATTAATGCGTTGACGCAAATTGCCCAATCCCCGATTTAAGGCTGTCTCTACATCGTTCATTTGAAATGCGATCGCTTGCATATCCACTTTCGAGTATGCCAGCACGTCATCAATCAACGTCTGCATCAGGCTAACTCCCTGCACAGCGTAACTAATAAACTCCTGAGCATCTTCGTCAAGTTCTTCGCTATAGCGCATTTCTAACAGCTGGACGTAATTCACAACTTGATTGAGTGGTTCTTGCAAGTCATGGGAGGCGACGTAGGCAAACTTTTTCAGTTCGGCGTTAGAACGTTCTAAATCTTGTGCTAACTGAGCTAGTTCATCGGCTTGACGCAGGACAATATTAACAATTGCTTTCCGCAATTCTAATGCTGCTTTAACTTCTACATCTTTCCAAGGTAAAGATGTTAAGCGAACCGTTTCTTTCCACAGTTCAAATGATTTGCGCGGACACAGACGGACATTTCCTTCTAACTGGTTAACTTCAAACGCCTTATTAGGATCGCCACCCCAATTTACAGTTTGAATTACTTCTGGCCGGAACCACAAAACATAATTGCGCTTGGCGATGGGAATAGCTAATAAACCACTGGCGACATTTTTAAAACTTTCGGCATCTGGATAAATCTGTGGCAAAGAATCTGTATAAAATACTTCTTCTTCAACATTATTTTTCAGCCATTGGACTAAAAAATTCAGGTCTTCTTCTCTAGGGGTTTCACCAACTACTGTACAATTTCCCCCAAAACAAACGGCTGCACCTTGAGCGCTGGCCAAATCTAAAAGATGTTGAGGGTTTTTAACTAAACCATCAATGAAGTTTTCTTCTTGAGACATGTATTCAATCAAGATTGATTGAAGGTGTGTGAGATTTATCCGGTGATAGTAGTCTTCTGTCTCTTCTCTAGCCGAGATTTCTGCAAATATTACTCGCCCTAAAAATTCGCAAGCTTTACGCAATTCATAGGAAACATGTTTAGGAGATTGATGGTGGCAAGCAATTAATCCCCAGAGTTTTTGGTCTTTAATTAAAGAGATAGTAAGCGAAGCACCAACACCCATATTATGCAAGTACTCGGTATGGCAGGAAGCAGCACTTCTGAGAATAGAGTTGGTTAAATTAATCGGGCGATCGCTAATTGGATTATTGACAGGAAAAAGCTTGACTGGCTGAGAATAAGCATCCGGGATGATTCTGATCGAATTAGCAGCAAATAACTTTCTCGCTGGTTTGGGAATATCTGACTCTGGATAATGCAGCCCTAAATATGGTTCTAAGCTTTCTAGCTTTTCTTCAGCGACAACGGAACCATGCCCATCATCATCAAATTTATATAACATTACCCTGTCAAATTCCGTTATTTTCCGAACTTCTTGAACGATAACTTGACAAAAGTCCCGGAGATTTGCTGTTTTTTCTAATTGATTAATAGATGCTCTAGCTAGATGATAAAAGCTTAAAAACGGGATATTTTCTTGAGTAAGAGCAGGTTCTAACTCCAAGATTAAAAATCCTTCTGTATTGCGGTGAAATACTGCATCAAATACTACGTATTCATCACCTTTTTTTCGCACCCAAACTTTGGTGGGATTAATAAAATCAAGATTTTCCCCGGACAGCCCTGTTTTAATTCTCTCGATTTGAAAGGGATCTAGTAAATCTTCTAGTTTTTTGTGCAACATATTTTCGGGAGCAATTCCGAAAATCTTTAATGTATTAGTGCTAACTTGTAATATTTTTAGCTCAGGCTCCTCCAAGACTAACAGGACACCATGAGGCTGAATTTGGCTAGAAATATGAATCGGTGCCTCTTTCAAGCTAATTAAATTAATACCTGGCAATTGTAAGTTCATTTCCATGACGATCCTCCTGTGTTGTCCGGGAGCATCAAAACTAGAGTATCTATAATAATGCAGAATGATGAATGTAAAAATTTTATAATTTTTCATTCATCATTTTTACTTAGTATCTAATTTCCCATGCCCTGGTGTTGCGTTTTGCAGCCTTAGTTTTATCTGCTTGTGCTTTGAAAAGTCTAACAGTGACTAAAGTTACATAGCGATAAGAAATATAAAAACCATGTGATTAAACAATTCTGTATATGTATAGCTATGTTAAGTTGAAAAATAAGTTAGGAGTTAGGAGTTTGGAGTTATTATTTCAATACCCCATGCCCCATGCCCTTCAATCAAATCCAAGAATTGAACCACATTCGCAGCTTGTAACCGTTAGGAGAAAGAGGTAAACCTAAATAAATGGGCATCCAGAAAATAAAAGCAGCCAGAATGATAAAAGTAATGGTGACACCTAGCGCCCGGAGTTGTTGATAATAACTGCAAAGACACCGATCGACAAACCAAGCGATCGCTAAAAATACAAACACCACTGCACACATATAGTGGTAGATAAAAACACACCTTGTCACTTTCACCCAAGGTAATAAGTTCGCAGCATAATTTATAACTAAATATAAAGCAATCCAAGTATCAACACTCAGGGTTGCAGGCATAGAAAAACGCTTTTCTTTCACCCAAGGAATTACCGCTTGTGACACCAGCATCCCTATTAAAAATAACATAGCAGCAACACCAAACCACCACAAAAATGGATTGCCCATTGCATGGACATCATAAATAACTTGTCCAGCACCAGCAGGTAAAGGCGGCCCCATCACAGGTAAGGGTTCGCTGATACTTTCAGCCGTTTGATAATAATATGCCATTGGTCGAGTCATCAAAGGCCATTTATACCAAGCAGCACAGTAAGGATGTACGTTAGGACTATTACCACCTAGATGTAAATGAAACTTCAAAATTTGCTGATGTACTGCAATAAATCCATAAGTTTTATCTAATTGAAGGTGAGGAATCCAGATGATGCTATAGATAAAAGCTGGGATAATTCCTAGATAAAACAGCATTTGAAAAATATTTAGCTGAATTAAATTTTGTAGTGGTGATTGAGATGAGGAAGATGAAAGCAATGAGGGAGAATAAGTAGAAACTCCTGCCTCCAGACTCCTGCTTCCTGCCGACGCTCGCGGACTCGCTAACGCTGCGCTATCCTGCCTCCTGTCTTCTGACTCCTGACTTTCGCCTCCTGCCTCCTGCTCTAATGAAGGGGATTGAAAAAAGAATTTGGAGTTAGAGAAAGAATGTATCAAATACATTATCCAAGCTACTATCCAAATGAGATAAGCACCTGATAAAAACCATAAACCATTCCACTTAGTACCAACTGAGGCGCCAAAACCAATGCCAGCAAAAACTAACCAAAAAGAACGTCGGCGATTTTGATTATCTAATGCCAATAATAAAAACCAGTGCCCTAACAAACCAAAAATGACGATATAAATATTACTTAGAGCATACCGAGACTCAACTAGAAAAATACCATCACAAGCTGTGAATAATCCTGCAAGTATTGCAAAGGTACGACGATAACTTAACTGATAAGCGATCGCAGCTACAACTAAAGGGATAAATGAGCCAATGAGGGCATTTAACCAACGATAAGTCCAAGGCGATCGCAATGAACCTGTCAGCCCATTCACCGTATCGTGCCAAAAAGGAATGTGACTGCCAATCCAAATGCCGATACCGATCATATATTGACTTAGCGGCGGATGAGCATTAAAAAATGGTGTATGCGTAAGATAATTATTACCAAATTTGGCAAAGTAAACTTCATCAAATACCAGAGTGTTGAATCGCTCCAGTCCCCAAAACCGTAAGGCAAGTGAGAGAATAAATACACTCACCATCCCAATTCGGAACCACTTTTTAGTCATTTGTCATTAGTCATTTGTTATTGGGCGTTGGCATGGGAAATAGGGGATGAGTCTTTGATACTCGTGAATGAATGAGTCTTTAATACTCCAAGAAGCTCGCCTCAAGTGCCAGCCTACCTCATAATCTTGAGTAGGTAAACCATCTTTGTCGGGCAATTGTTTGAGAATGATTGTTCCTACAATTGTTGTAGTTTCCTTTTCGACAATTGCCCAAGATCCATTCTCACCTAAGTTACTATATTGAATTCGGGCAACCCCCAAGAATTTACATAAAGCCATTCCAGATATTTGTGATTAATAAATCAATCTATACTGAAAAATGCAGGTGTCAAGTAACCCATACATTCAAAACTAAAAAGAAATCTGACGGCGAAAAAGAAGGCCCGCACCTAGCCCCCATAAATACAATTTAGAGGTTTGCTCTGTACGGATAGCTCGGTCAAAAGTTTTGTAGACAATTACATAAACAAAATATGGCGATCGCTATACTATGGGCAATTATCCAGAAGTTTAACTACCGTTGGCTATGCAATGGCAAATTCTGAATCTTTCCGCAGTTCTTCAGACCGAAATCCCAATACAATCCGATCTTTTGGTATACCTGCTTTCACCAATTCCGTTGCTACCCCCTCTTCAGTGCCATCACGTTGAATCCAAATTTTGCCATCAATAATATCAATGTGAATTAGACAGCCATGAACGCGACGCGTTGCAGTTGGAGAGAGTTCTGGCACTGGTTCTCGACCAAGAATCATTACCAAATATCGATCCTGTTCTTTATCAAAAATAGTTTCATGCTGAATATTGCCGTAAGAGTAAGGAATCTTTGTATGTTCAGTAAGAACGCTGCAAATTAGCTGCCTGTATTGCTCCAGATTAGCCATCGGACTATAACCTCCCGCTTTGGATTAAAAACGATGAGAGGAATTTTGTAATCTTCCAATATAAGTTTACCAAGCGGTTCTTCCTCAAAAATGTCAGTAAAAACATCCTCATGAACAGCGATATATAAAACTCTATCTGGATAATTGCGGGACATTACAGCAAGGTAGGTAAAGTACTGACCAATTGCCTGTTCTAGGTCTGCTACTTCTGAGTCGCCACTGAAGGTTTTTGTGCTTTTAACCCCTAGATGACCAAATTTTGAATCATACCCTGACCAAAAATTAACGACATTTCAAGGGTTATAGCCTAAACAGAACATAAAACTTTGCATAGAATTGTGACCGCGTGTCCTGATTGTGAATCATAATAAAGCCTAGAGTTGTCACAACTAAAAACCGAAAACTTTTCCCGAATAATTCTCTAAAAATGACTAATAGGTACAACTTAGATGACAAGATATGGTTCAAAGTGACTAAGATATGATTCAATTCGCATCTTCTTGGTGTTTTGAGAAGACTGTTATGAAGTTTGTGAATTCCCTGTATCACATAGGTCACGCCAAGGAGGTGAGGCTCAAATGAACGAATTAGAGTTTAAAGATTGGTGTAGGGAACAGCAACTAGCAACCCACACCATTGATTTGATTGCACAGATAAGGGAATCCCCGCCCTCACGTCGGGTACAAGGACGAACCAAGAACGTTTGTGGCGTGTACCCTAGTTCAAAAATGGGGGTCACAATTCAATTCGAGAGCCATACAGTGGAATTGTGGGCGATTTACCTGATGGAACACGACCCACAAGTTTTAGAGTTCTACGACCAGCCACCACCATTCAAAATCCAGTATAAAAATCAAGCAGGGCGTAATATAGGTCACTATCATACCCCTGACTTTTTTGTATTACGTCATGATGGTGCTTGCTGGGAGGAGTGGAAAACAGTTAAGGAACTAGAGAAATTAGCACAAAAATATCCTGGGCGTTATCAAAACACAGCATCCGGTCATTGGCGTTGCCCACCAGGAGAAGCACACGCATCACAATTTGGTCTAAAATACTGCGTTCGTACTGATGCCGAATTGAATCCCGTCTTTACCCAGAACTTGATGTTTTTGTCAGATTACCTGGGATTTAAATCAAATTTGACAACAGATGTTACACACTCAGTTCTGGCTTACCTAAAAGCAAATCCAGGAATAACGATTGCGGCATTGCTACAAGAATTAAATGATGTATGTGCCAATGACATATACATCATGATTGCAACTGAGCTTCTGTACGTGGATTTGTCTGCTGTCCCCTTAGTTGAACATTACAGGACACGATTATGGGTAAGTCAACAAAATCATGACGCTTATACACACGCATCTGTTGTATCTGTAACTACAAAGAATACTCCCAGTAGTCCCACAACACTGCTACCTAACACAGCCCTTGAGTGGGATTCGGCGCTATGGACTTTAGTTAACTATGGCGAGACCACAACCACGCTATTACCAGAGTCAGGCTTTCCAATACAGTTGCCCACAGTATTTTTTCTTCAGTTATTCGACAGTGGCACCATTAAAATCCATAACGGAGTTACAGATGCAACTATAAATGAAACAGTACGGACTTTAATGGAGACCGCTTCTCCAGTTCATTTAAAAGAAGCGAACCGAAAATTTAATATAGTACAGGCATATTTTCAGCGCCATACAGATATCTATCAAGACATCAACCCACGTACCTTGCGTAGATGGGTACAACAGTTCCGTGAAGCAGAAGCAAGTTTAGGTTGCGGTTATGTCGGGTTGCTACCACGGACACATCAGCAAGGGAATCGTCAACCAAAATCGCCAACAGATTCAAGTGAATTATTAGATAAATTTATTAAAGAGCATTTTGAAACACCAAGACAAGCGACAGGCGCTTCAGTATATCGGGCGTATGTCAGAGCCTGTACAGCATTAAATATACAACCCCTTAGTAACCGGACTTTCTACCAGCGTTTAAAAAAACGCCCAACCCATGAGCAGACATTAAAGCGTCAGGGAGCAAAAGCCGCATACGCAACAGAGCCTTTTGTCTGGGAACTAGCTTTAAATACACGTCCTCACGGAAACCGTCCTCTGGAGATAGTTCATATCGACCATACCGAACTTGATATTGAATTACGATCACTTGCTACAGGTCGGTTACTGGGACGACCTTGGCTAACATTATTGACTGATGCCTATTCCCGGCGAATCTTGGCAGTTTATCTGACTTTTGATGCACCTTCTTACAGGTCTTGCATGATGGGGCTACGTATTTTAGTCCAACGCCAAGGTCGTTTTCCCTCAACACTTGTTGTTGATGGAGGCAAAGAATTCCACAGTATATACTTTGACACATTGCTGGCACGTTATCACTGCACCAAGAAAACAAGACCAGGTGGTAAACCCCGTTTTGGGTCAGTAATTGAACGATTATTTGGGACGACAAATACTGAGTTTATCTATAACCTACTAGGTAACACCCAAGCAAGTAAACAGCCCCGCCAACTCACCAAAACTGTTGACCCAAAACAGTTAGCTGTCTGGAATTTGGGGGATTTATATACTTACCTGACCCAATGGGCTTACTCAATTTACGACTCAAATTATCACGACTCATTGGGTGCGTCTCCAGACGTTGTTTATACCGAAGGGTTGTCAATTGCCGGAGAACGCTTACACCGAAGAATTGCCTATAACGAAGAGTTCCTCATGGCAACACGTCCTTCCACCCCCAAAGGTCAGGCGAAAGTTCAGCCGGGATATGGGATTAAAGTCAATTATCTCTACTATTGGAGTGATGCTTTCCGCAATCCCAATGTAGAAAAAACATTAGTACCAGTACGCTACGACCCTTTTGATATGGGAGTTGCTTACGCCTATGTTGATGGGCGCTGGGTGAGATGTATCTCTCAGTATTACAGTACTTTCGTGGGACGCACTGAAAAAGAAGTGTTGTTAGCTGCACAAGAAATTAGGCAATTGAACAAACGTAGCGCCACGGCGACGAATTTGAATGCTAAACATTTAGCTGACTTCATTGCCAATGTCCAAGAACATGAAGCCTTGTTGTTGCAAAGATTACGTGATTTGGAAAGTAAACGCTTACTAGACAATTTAACGTCTAGTAATTCTTCTGACCCATCAGTAAACCAAGTTCATTCAACATTTGCTGTATTGGCACAACAGAGTGAAGATGTTACATCGCAGCACGTACCATCTCGAAACGTTGAACCGTTGGATCTAAGTTCACTGCCAATATTAGCGGAATACAAATAGATGGATTTAAACCTTAATGGAAGCTCTAGCAATAACATAAACTTACTTACTCAATTTAAGGAGTATGCAGTTTTACATCCACAGTTAGCACGGGTAGATATGCTGCTCATGCGTGCGATTAGAGAACCTGCTGGATTTGCTCATGTGTTGGTTTATGGGCCAAGTGGTGTGGGCAAGACGACAATGATACGGCAAATTGCTCGACGTTTAAATGCTCCTCACAGTGAGGATTCTGTATCAAATGACTCAAGCTACCGCAACGGTTATGCACCTCAATTACCTCTTTTGCTCATAGAGACACGTCCACCTGATAGTGGCGTGTTTAATCGAACTGACTATTACCGGACTGCGCTAAAGCTTTTGGACGAGCCATTCTACGAGCGTCGTAGCATTGTAGACATCGATACGTCGGAGGCATGGGAGAAAAAAGGGCGTGGACGTAGTAGCAAGACTTCCCAGTTTAATGATTCTCCAGAACTACGCCACGCATTAGAAGAGGCGATGACCAAACGTAGTGTACGCGCGGTTATCCTCGATGAAGCGCAACATTTAATGAAGATTGGGACTGGAAGTAATTCTGGCAAGCTTTTAGACCAGTTGGACTGGATTAAATCCATGACCAATGTTACGGGTGTTTTACACATCCTGATTGGTACTTACGAACTGTTAAATTTTCGGAATTTAAGTGGTCAAGCATCCCGGCGCGGTCTGGATATCCACTTTCCACGCTATTTGTACCAAAATGAACAAGACCGTTTGGATTTTCAGGCAGCGTTATTGGCACTCCTGAAGCAAGTACCTCTTGATATTAATATTCCCGAATTAATGCAGCATTGGCTTTACTTCTATGAGCATTCTATTGGCTGTCTTGGAGTCCTAAAAGACTGGCTCATCAGATCTGTGGCTGCGGCATTAGATGATGGAAATAAAGCTTTAACTTTAAAACAATTACACGAGCATACTCTAACGCTAGCGCAGTGCGAACGTATGGCAATAGAAGCAACTGAAGGCGAAGAAAAACTGAGCTATATGGAGAGCCGCCGCGAACACTTATGGCATTTGCTACAAATAGGAATGGGTTCAACCGATGTACCGACTAGTGCAGTTCCCTCTGAAACTCCGCTCGTTGGTAGCGAAATCACTTCATCGAAAACAGAGTCACCACCTAAAACAAAGCGGACTCGGAAAAAGCCAAACGTACCTGCACCACAAGAATTTACGACCACAACAGCAAACGATATCCCCGTAGAGCCAGCCCCGAAGAAAAAGCAGACTCGCAAGAAAACTACATCTATTCCTGATCTTGAAATTACTGAAACGCCACTTAGTAATTCTAGTACTGACCTTCAGGCGATAACCCAGGACACGCAACAGCAAACAGATAAGAGCCGTGAGAAAAAGTCAGGCACACGGGTTGGACAACGCAAACCCAAGCGAGACACTGTTGGGCATGAATCACAGTCAACGATATAAGAATGATAATCATGCGGGTGGGGGAAGAAGCTGCCGTCGGCAGCTTCTTCCCATTCTCTTTATTAATGAGACAAGGGTGAGCCTTGCTCACCCTTGTCTCCCCCTAACTATACGATTATCATTCTTACAACTCATGTCTCAAGTATGAAGTATATCTTGTCCTAAGTGCTTCTGAAGTATTTCGTGACCGTTTGGCTAAATTATCGTTCAAATCACATTCACTCCATACCACTTTCCTTAAACATTCCCATCAATTTACGTTTACGAGCGTGAGTTTGCATCAAGTTTTCTCGATAGCTTAACCAGTCAGCTTTCTTCCCAGATTTCAGGTAGGCATTACGCGCCTTTTTCAACCATTCAACCGCGTAATAATAGTATTCGGCTTTACCTGCATCCATAATCTTTTCGGCACGGCGACGAGCATTAGCAATTACCCAACCAGGATTATGAAAAATAGCAGCATCCATGACTCGGTGAATTAACTCTGAACGATCGGAACTTAGTTCATTAGCGATCGCAATTGCATCATCAATTAGCCCCTCATGCAAGAATATATCCACCTTGGTTGATTCTGTTCCCCAACCATTACAAGTACGGATAATTCTCAGCAGGTCTGTTTTGACACTTCCCCAGTTTTCCCCAGCCAATTCTGCCATTTTTTGGTAGTCTACCAAGGAGGGCTTCACTTGAAAAGCCGCCTTGATTGCTAATAAAGCAGCTTTACTATTACCCAACTCAATAGCTAAATCACTTGTCCAAATTCCCAATTCGTACTGACAATTACCCGATAAATTTAATCCACTCTCGGCTATATTTAGTGCTTGGTGTAATGCCCCCTGAACGTTAAGTGTTTTCGCTAAGGCAAAGGCTTCTTCCATTGAGTTCATCTGGGTTTGAGCAGCATCAATTGCTTCTTCCACCCTGCCTAAACGCCCCAACATTGTCAGATATTGCTGGGTTTGCCCTTCGGCTTCTGCTAAATACAGGTATTCTTGATAACGTTCTTGACGTTCGAGAATTTTCAGGCGAATTAATGCCAAATCATCAGCATAATCTGGTACGTCTTCTTCCCAAGCTCCCCTTTCAGTAATGTTACCTTGGAGAACTTGTACCAGTGGTGGATAATCCCAACCTTGGCGTAAAGCCTCCATAACTAGACCAAAATCAGCATTCCACTCATCTTGCCAAGCTTCTAAATTTATTTGAATATCAACTTTTTCTTCTGGAGTAAGTTCGGTGCTGAGAATTGCTTCACACCAAGCATTATTTAATTCTGCGACAACTTCATCATTTTCAGCGCCATATTCGGCAACATCATCCCAATTTTCCGCACAGGTAGAAGTAATCGCCTCCAAAATCGCGATCGCATTTTCACCTTCTCCCCGTTCGCTAAAATCAACCGCAGTTTGCACTACACTCAGCAAATCTTCGCCAATTGGGTCATCTTCGTATCCCTCCTCAAAGTAGCGCACGGTATCCTTGAGAATCTGCCGTACTTGCCGCCGAAACGGAGCCGGATCGAGAGTATTGCGGCGTACAAATTTTAGGGTTGTTTGGTTGTCAGCAGGATTCGTCATCCAACTTACATGACGGTCAATCGCCTCAATTAGGGGGGGGTATTCTGCTACCAACTCTTGCAGCAGCCTTTGAGTTTCAATATAATTCAGGCGATTTAGTAGTTCCTCAAGGGTGGGGCGCTGCTCAATATTTTCTGAGTTACGGGCACAAACGAGCATCGTGGCGACAATGTGTTTGCACCACCCTTCATAGTCGTAGGCACAGGTGCATTTTACTGAGGTTAACCCACTGCTATCGAAATTCAGGTTGACATGATAAGGTCTAGCTTCGGTGCCTACAACATCTGCCTGAAGCTGATGACCACGTTGGATAACGGCATTAACAGCACCAGCGTTATAATATGCCTCGCCTCGCTGGAAAGATTTGGCGTTGGCATGACGGCGGATAGTAAATTCACTAATTTGGGGAATAGACATCGAGCGATCGCCTGCGTAAATCTTCTGGATCAATCCTAAGTCCAGCTTAGTGTTACGCTAACGCGCTGTAAAGAAAAAGGTATGGAGATTCTGAATGAGACTGCAATTTCTATTCATTAACTAGCTCAGAACTGGAAAGAAGTTTCATTGTCCTGCAAATACTCACTTAATTTCTTGTCGCTTTTCTGGGAAAACCAACCCATATAATGAAAATATCCATATTTTCGCCAGAAGTGAGTGAATCATAATTTGAGTTAGCAATACCCAAACCTGAAATCAGTGAACAGTCAACAGTAAACAGTCAGGGTAATGTAAGGTAAGGGATTTAGAGTTCAGCGATAAAACTGATAACTGATAACTGTTAAAAGGGTTGCGCTGATTGTCGGTCAAGTTGAGAATAAATAGGCGAAGCAGACGGGGAAACTAACGTGAGTCAAGGATATGATTACGATTTAGTAATTATCGGCGCTGGTGTAGGCGGACATGGCGCAGCCTTACACGCCGTAAGTTGTGGTTTGAAAACAGCAATTATTGAAGCTGCTGATATGGGAGGAACCTGTGTTAATCGGGGTTGTATTCCTTCTAAAGCGCTGCTGGCAGCATCTGGACGTGTGCGGGAGTTACGCAATGCCCACCACCTCAAGTCACTGGGAATTCAAATTGGTAGCGTAGAATTCGATCGCCAAGCGATCGCCGATCATGCTACCAATCTTGTCTCGAAACTTCAAGGCGACTTAACCAACAGCCTCAAACGTCTAGGGGTCGATATCATCAGAGGTTGGGGAAAAATCGCTGGGGCGCAAAAAGTCTCTATTACTGGAGACGGCGGTGAAAAAACCATTACAGCCAAAGACATTATCCTTTCGCCAGGTTCAATTCCTTTTGTGCCTCCAGGGATTGAAGTAGACGGTAAAACTGTCTTTACCAGCGACCAAGGTGTGAAATTGGAATCGCTACCAGAGTGGGTAGCAATTATTGGTAGTGGTTACATCGGCTTAGAATTTTCTGATATTTACTCAGCTTTGGGTTGTGAAATCACTTTGATTGAAGCCCTAGATCAGTTAATGCCAGGATTTGACCGCGATATTGCCAAACTTGCCGAACGGGTGCTAATTACTCCCCGCGATATTGAAACAAAAGTCGGGATATACGCCAAAAAAGTCATCCCCGGTTCACCTGTGGTAATTGAGTTAGCAGATTTCAAAACCAAGGAAGATATAGATGTCATCGAAGTAGATGCTTGCTTGGTGGCTACGGGACGCATCCCAGCGACCAAAAATCTTGGTTTAGAGTCTGTGGGTGTGGAACTCGATCGGCGGAATTTTATTCCAGTAGACGATCGCATGGCAGTACTATCAGCAGGCGAAGTCGTACCGCATTTGTGGGCAATTGGCGATGCTAATGGAAAAATGATGTTAGCACATGCGGCTTCTGCTCAAGGCATCATCGCCGTAGAAAATATAGTCGGGAGGGAAAGAATAGTAGACTATCGCAGCATCCCCGCAGCGGCCTTTACCCACCCAGAGGTCAGCTATGTAGGCTTAACTGAAACAGCAGCTAAGGAGTTAGGACAAGCTGAGGGGTTTGAAATTGCCACCAGTCGGAGTTACTTCAAAGGAAATTCCAAAGCGTTGGCAGAAAATGAAGCTGACGGTATTGCCAAGGTGATATATCGCAAAGACACCGGAGAAGTCTTGGGCGTCCACATTTTCGGACTACACGCCTCAGACTTAATTCATGAAGCCTCAGCTGCGATCGCCAACCGTCAATCTGTCCAAAGTCTCGCACATCTAGTTCACGCCCACCCGACACTCTCGGAAGTCCTAGACGAAGCCTATAAACGAGCCATTTAGTCATTTGTCCTCTGTCATTTGTCCTTTGTCAAAAAACAAGGACAAATGACCAATGACCAATGACCAATGACTAATGACTAATGACCAATGACTAATGACTAATTATGCAAATCCGTCGCCGTTCACCTAACCCAGCTATTTCCGTGTCCATATTACGTTATCAGGCTGCCGTACCTGATGCAGCGCCAAACAATATTTTGGAAGAAATTGTCTGGCATAAAGAAGTAGAAGTTGACCAAATGCGTGAAAGGCTGCCTTTACGGGAATTACAACATCAAGCACTCTCTGCGCCACCAACCCGTGATTTTGTTGCCGCTTTGCGTCAAGGTAAGACAAAGCCAGCATTGATTGCCGAAGTTAAAAAAGCTTCACCGAGTAAAGGCGTTTTACGAGCAGATTTTGACCCAGTAGCGATCGCCCTATCTTATCAGCAAGGAGGTGCTAGTTGTCTTTCTGTGCTGACGGATGTCAAGTTCTTTCAAGGTAGTTTTGACAATTTAGCCAAAGTCCGGGCTGCCGTAGATTTGCCCCTACTGTGTAAAGAGTTCGTCATCTATCCTTACCAGATGTACTTAGCACGGGTTCAGGGTGCAGATGCTATTTTGTTGATTGCAGCTATCCTGAGCGATCAAGATTTGCAATACTTCCTGAAAATTGCTAACAACCTGAAAATGGCAGTTTTGATTGAAGTCCATAGTTTGGCAGAACTTGACCGGGTGTTAGCCTTAGATGGAGTCTCCCTGATCGGAATCAATAATCGCAATTTGGAAGATTTCTCTGTCGATCTGCAAACTACTTGCCAACTTTTGGCTGCAAGAGGTAGACAATTGCAAGAGAAAAATATCCTTGTTGTCAGCGAGTCAGGACTACACAACCCAGAAGATTTGAGTTTAGTGCTGACAGCAGGTGCATCTGCTGTACTCATTGGAGAATCTTTGGTAAAACAAGCAGATCCCGGCGCTGCGATCGCTCGTATATTACCGAAGAATTTTTGAAATAAACACCCCATCTGCGCTAAAAGGCGCAGGGCAACTGCACATAATAGTTGAGCAATTGGGCATACTATGCGTATATACGCAGCACTTTGCTATCAAATATCATCAATATCTTTGCCAAATCTTCATTGCTAATCAAACCAAAGCCATAAGCAACTAGTTATTTATTATGTAACAATTTATTAACAAGAAATAAACTGTGATTAATACAAAATCCCAAATATGAAATCAAAAGTTAACTTCATGGAGCAAATTCCTCTACCTTCGCCTATTCACTACGAACTTATACTTCAACTCTTAGAAAGACAAACTATGTTAGCAGTCAATGATAATCCAGATTTACGACATCAGGTGAATCAGCTAATTATTACTCTCCGTAAAGCTGCTGTACAGCAAAAGCGACTAGAAGAAATTTGCGAGTTTTCCTCTGTAACTATCGATCACCGTTGGTCAATCAATCATCATAACGATAGCAAAGTTGTTGCCCCCGATTGAAAAAGATTGTCATCTTTATCAGATTTTAGTTCAGAGAAAGTTCATCTTGATTTAGACAAAACTGTAGATCGGTTAAAATAAAATATTGATGAGATTCTCTCTCGAATTTGACGAAAGATGAAATACAACAGCATTGATGAACTCCTCAGAAATAATCAAGCTTGGGTTGCCGAAAAGCTAGCTATAGATCCAACTTACTTTCAAGAATTATCTAACGGGCAAACACCACCTTTTCTATACATTGGGTGTTCTGATAGTCGTCTGGCATTAACAAAGTTTACCCGTACTGAACCAGGAGAGTTATTTGTACATCGTAATATTGCCAATCAAGTTTCTCTAACGGATATAAACTTTTTAGCCGTTTTAGAATACGCAATTTTACACCTGAAAGTGGAACACATTATTGTTTGTGGTCACTATGATTGCGGAGGAATTAAGGCAGCTTTAGAAGGGAGAACTATTGGAATTCTTGATAACTGGGTAAATCCAATTCGGGAACTGTATTTAGAGAAACAAGAAGAAATTGATACTTTGCCAACAAGAGAAGAACGTCTAAATCGCTTGGCAGAAATCAATGTTGTGGCACAAGTGAAAAATCTTTACCAAACTTCCATCATGCGTCAGGTACTCTATGAGCGAAAAGCACCTATGATTCACGGCTGGGTACTAGATATACGCACTGGGTTAATCAAAGATTTAAACGTTTCAACTGTGCAATGGCAATTGCACATCTGCCCCTTGCTTCTAGAGTTTAGACTCTATGCCATGTTAAAAAATAAGAGTTAATTCGGTATTTTCAGCCAAACCAAAGCGTGCATTATAAAGTTGATAAATAGTGTTTTTACAACTCTTATTTAAATATTGAGTTTGATTGGCAGTGTTTACCTATATTTAAAAAATAAAATATTATTGTGAGAGTTTTTTGTTTATTAAAGTAATGTCAAGATCGGGTGATTACTGATAATAAAATATAGTAATGTAAGTTGGATTAAATGCCAGTGAAACGGAACATGAACAAACATCAAATATTGAGTTTTCTTTCTCAAGAGAACCTACAAACATTAGAAGTATTAAGCAAACCTGATATTACGAATACAGAACAGTTAATTTCCTAATATTATTTGTAGAGGCAATTCATGAATTGCCTCTATCAGAATTAGTAACACCGAGATGGATACGCTTAACTTATTCCGACAAAAAATTATTTCTTCGCAATTATCCACACTGCATGAATAATTCCAGGAATGTAACCAAAAAGCGTCAAAAGTATATTAATCCAAAAGTCTATACCAAAACCTACTTGTAAAAAAACTCCCAAAGGCGGCACGAAAATGGCACACAGAATCCGAACTAAATCCATTTAAACCTCCTGTTTATCTCAGAAAAGACAGCTTGTTGGCAAACTGATTCACCACTATTCAAGCATATTTGTACCTCTCAAAGATAACATTCCCTCTCTTAATCTAGATTGCGGTTTAGATACGGTAAACCGCACTCAAGATTAGCCACCGCTAATTTTGGCTTTGTAACCTAGCTTGGTCAAAATATCAAGAATTTTCTGTTTGTGTTCGCCCTGAATTTCAATTTCGTTGTCTTTAAGTGTCCCACCTGTCCCACACTGAGTTTTCAACTGCTTCGCCAAATCTGCTAAGGTTTCTGGTTTGGCTTGAAAACCGCTAACCACTGTGACGGTTTTGCCTTTGCGTCCTTTGCGGGAAGCTTGTACTTTCAGGTTTTGTTGTTGTGGGGGTAGTTCTGGAATTGGTCTTTCTATGGCGGCGGAGTTGTCGTTGCCAAATTCACGGTAGACAAAGCTTTTGTCAGAAGATTGAGAATTGGAAGAAGACATAAAATGAATGTTTAAGAAAAATTTCAAAAGCAGTGGAAAGTTCTACGCAACTATTCTACTGGGATACAATTACTAGGCTAAAATTACACATCCATACATCATAACCAAACTGACGTAATACTTGAATTAATCTTTCCTTTAGTAGAAAGTAGATTGAAATGGTTAAACTGATTCAAGAAAATGGCTTGTATATATCAATTCAACCTAATTTTACTTAAACCATCTCAAACTCTAATTGATGACTCTTGAGAAAATCATGGGTGAAATGATCCACCATATTTGTATTAGCTAGTTCCAAATTATAAAAATCCACAGCTTCATGGTCAACATGGGGACCAGCGTGCCAAGTACCCTCATGTAGCTTGATAAAACAATTTCCCGGAATGCGGAAAGCAGCAATATCTTCTAATGCTGGTTCATTCACATCATTATGAGGAGGACAAACTGCAATTAACCAATCCTTCCCTTCCAAAGAACCCAGACATTGAGTGCATTGCACATGGCGAGTAATTTTGTGAAACTTTCGTCCTATTCTCTCCAACCGCATAAGATAAAATCGTGGAATCCCGTTTTGCAGGTTTAACTGGGCATCTTCCCCGTCGTAAGTTTTCCCATCAAGACTTGCAAAAATAACCTGTCCATAAGGCCGAAAGTTTTCAGGAGTCACCCATTGCACTTGCAACTGTTGCACTGTCTTTGATGTGCTCATATCAAATCATTAAGAGAGATTATCTAAGTTTATTTTCGCCCATAATGACTGAATTTTACACAGTTATGATGGTGACTTCCTGAGTTTAAATGCCCTAAATTATGAAAAAATAACCTTAGCTAGCTAGATAACTACGTACTTGTTCTTTTTGGCGCCGGAGAAGACTAAGAGCTTTTTGTTCTATCTGACGCACCCGTTCTCGACTAATACCCATGCGATCGCCAATTTGTGCTAAAGAAAGTTCATACCCATCCGTTAGACCAAAGCGCAGGGTTAATATTTCTCGCTGCTGTGGAGACAGCTTTGCCAATAAGTCTTGTAAGTCTTGGTGAAGAGATTCTTCAACGGCATAATCTTCAGGAGAAGGGCCATCATCCTCCAGTATGTCTTGCAATTCTGTATCTTGTTGTTCGCCAACTCTCGCCTCTAGAGAGAAGGGTTGACGAGCTAAGTACAAACACTCTCGAACTTGGCTAGGGGTCAAAGATAAGGCAGTGGCAATTTCACCAGTAGTAGGAACGCGACCTAACTGTTGAGATAATTCTCGCTGCACCCGTTTAATTTTGTTCAGTTTCTCAAAGACGTGGATCGGTAAACGAATTGTACGTCCTTGTTGAGCGATCGCCCGTGTAATTCCTTGACGAATCCACCAGTAAGCATAAGTAGAAAACTTATAACCAAGAGCGGGATCAAATTTATCTACCCCTCGCTCTAAACCTAAAGTACCTTCTTGAATTAAATCCATAAATTCCAGGTTGCGGTGCTGGTATTTCTTTGCCACAGCTACCACTAACCGGAGATTAGCCTGAATCATTTTCTGCTTGGCCTGGTGTCCTAAATTTAGCTGTTGCTCTAGCACCTCCACAGTTAACTCCATCCGATTTGCCCATTCTTGTAGCGTGGGTTCGTGGTTTAATTTGACAGCCAATTCATCCTTAGCAGCTAATAAATTCATCATCAGCTGCACTTGTTGGGCAAAAATAACCTCTTGTTCGCGAGTCAACAAATCTACACGTCCGATCTCTTGCAGATAACTACGCACAATATCATCTGTAGATCGAGGCTTTTTATCTGCGGTTAAACTTTTTTTCTTCGTTTTTTGAACTTCGGTATGTGGAGATGTTAAGTTGCTCATGGTTATTTGCTCCTCTGTAACCTTATCAATTTATTGGTATCAAGTCTAGATATTCAGACCCACAGCCATTTCACACTGCTAATCATAGATATCTTGCAAAAGTACTTAACATCCCATCATTTAATTTCCTTCCCGCTTTTGGGTAAGGTAGACAAAGCTACGCTTTGCGAGGTGGGTTTATTAGTTTGCAATTTATGCAAAAGGTCTAATCAATTTGCAACACTGATGAATTCTGGCCTATGATACATTACAAGTTAATTCTTGGAGATAATAAACCCAAAATCAACCTACCCTTTAATAATAACATCATCATCTGTCACAAATCAATTACCTAAAGTATCATTAGCATATACTTTAAAGGAATTACATTCCTTTATTATTTATTTTTGCATTTTTTAAATCCAATTAACAATTAAATTTAGTCTAGTTATCCAATGTGTTTACTGGAAAAGTAAAAAATACTGAACCACGATTCCATTATCTAAAAGATAAATTATTAATAGCGACTCTGAAAAATTGCAACAAGTTCATTTTTTCAAGTGTTTATAATCTAATTATTAATAAATTTAACTCATTAAATAAAAACTCATTAAATAAAAAATATCCATTTTTTACCTCATTTTTTTGTAATACAATCTAAGCATATTAAGCCAAGTACATAGTGGGTGATCGTTAAACATGAAAGAAAGAACTTCTCCTGCTTCCTCTCTTTAATAACCGCTTTCTTTGAGAATCTGGTCAAATACTTTAGTAATGAGGCATCTACTGAAATTAATTATGCGATATCCAGAACGCTTGCACAGACGTAGCACTGCTATATGTGTACATTCATTCTTACTCATATCTCTTTCCTGAGATTTAGGACGCTCGAGAAGACGCAGATATCTGTGACAATTGCATTTGTGTCAGAATTTAACGCAGAAATCTGCATTGGATGCGGTATAATCAACTCGATTACTCCTAGATAAATTTTATGGACTAAAAGTACTAACAGTGGTAAGACTAACATCCAGGATGATACTTGGCAAGACAGCAACACCCGCGATCGCTCTAACTAATATTCTCTTGAAACGAAAAGATTTTTGTGTAAGGGCATCTAGTTGATTGTTGTGCAGCATAGCTTAAACAACAACATTTCCACTTTTTGGAGAATTCGGAAATAGTCTAAAACTCCTAATGAAGGAATATCTCACAGCTTTCTCGCTTACTAGTTTTAACTTTTAGTTGCACAAAAGCACAGTTATGTATTTACATAGATGGTTGGCTTATTGCAAAGATTTTGGGGAAAATGGTACTATATTTAAGTTTTAATCTAACTCTTCAACTATGACTTTAGTAGATATTGGTTAAGAAAAGCATTCACCTCATTGGCGCATAACCCAATATTAACTATTTTTCTTGCAATTCTTGAGAATGTCTAGTCCTTTACCATTATTGCGGTGGTCTGGATCGAGTATAGATACATATATTTCATGTATCCGACAATATTTAGCGATCGCTAAAGCACATGCAGGTGTGTGTCCATGAAAAGAACAAGGTTCAAGAGTTACATACATTTTAAACAAGTTGAAAGCTTTGCCTTGAATCTGTTTAAGTGCGTCAGCTTCAGCATAGTGTTTTTCTGGTGCTTGCGTGTATCCTTGAGCTACGATCTCCTGATCGTATACGATTGCACAGCCTACTGGTGGGTTCGGCAAACATTCCGGCAAAGCTTTTCTGCTTTGAGCTAAAGCAGCCAGCATAAATATTTCATCCATATTTGAGCGTAAATTATCTAGATAAATCGATAAATCACACTAGCGAAAATTAGCTATTTATTGTTAAAAAGTTCCTATATCAAAATTTAGTAACTGTCACACTAATACCAGAATCCAGTTTCGGAACCTTGAGATACTCAATTGGTTCAGTACTTTGAGTCTTGGTTGGTTCCTGACATTGCTTAAAAAAAGCGCTTGGGTTATTGATGAACTCAAGCGGGTTAATTTTTTGGCATTCTCGCTCCTGCATTAGCGAAATTGATTCAGTAGTTTGTTTTGAATTATTAGTCTGTCCGCTCAAATTACTCCATGTAGTATTAATCGTAGCTGGTTCTGTCAATAAAACTCCAGCCCGATCGCCTATTTTTATGGGAACATTCTCTTGATTAGCATAGGCACTTTGACTGAGAGTGAGTGCGCTAATCACAATGGCTAAGATAATAGAAGAGGATTTCATAATTCAACCTCTCAACATTTAATGTCAGTTTAATAATTACAATTGCCTAGATATAAAAACCAAGAAATAGCAGGCTAGCTTGAGTACCTTAGATTAACACAGGTGATAATAAATATAGGGAAACTTCATTAAAAATATAGTGAAATCTAGTAGAATCTGACGGAAGTTTGCCTACCTTGAACAAGTTGCTTGAGCTATTTGTCTGCTTAATTGAGATAGTAGCTGGATTTTTGCTGTTTTGGATTAGTCTGATATAAATTAATTTCTCGATTTAGTCACGCTGTTATTTGATGCTCGTTTGCTGGACTGCGTTAAATATAAGCTGGAGCCAATTTACCTAGTAATCGTATATAGTTCATTTATGTTACAAAATTGAATGTATTTTTACATAAAGGCAAATTAAACTGATTGCGAGTCTTTATAGGTTCAATACCTAAATTATGCAATTTTATGATTGCTAGTACCGTATTATTACCAAAATTGACTATTATTTAGACCAAAAATAAATTGTTAATTAAAGTTTTGAAGTAGCTTCTGTAAAGATTCATCCAGTCTTTCTAGGTATCTATTTTCACTGTCTAAAGCCTATCTTTGAAATGCTTCCATTGCTTATAGACTGACACAATTGTTCTATTCCTTACCCTGAACGAATTAACTCCTCTTGTTTTTTAAAAATCAGCAGACTGAGAATGAATATATTAGTATATTGTATAAATTTTTTGTAAAGTTATAAAAATCAATGTTTTTACATAATATGATAGTGATTGTTAGCTTACTAATCAATACTTGCATTAGTAAGTAGTAGCATAAAACGAATTTAACTAAAATTAAGTAAGATCCAAAAATGGAAAGCGACTAAATCAAAGATAAAATTGTGATTTATCCTGTTTTTGCTCTCATTATAGTATCAATCTAAGTTAAAATTACAGCTTACATAACTATTAATTAACTTTAGATATTGAAAAACCTCACAATAAGTTATTAGCTACGAATTAACGCAAATATTAATATTGCGGAATAGACTTTATTAGCACTGTAGTCACAATTTTGAGAACAATCTGCTGTAAGTAAATAGTCTTTTTATAAAAGTTTACATATATTATGACGATGGAATCTTTACCAAATTTTGAAGAAGTAAATATTCAGAAATACTTAGAAGTTCTTCAACGGCGTTGGCTACCTCTAGTTGGAATTTTCGCCATATCTGTTAGCCTTGGATGCTTGTATGCATTTTCACTAAAACCTTCATACAAGGCAGAAGGAAGTTTGATGATTAAAACAAATCGCTCTTCCTCACTCACAGGCTTGCCGGATGACATAGGACGCCTAGAAGCTTTGAATGTGAACGACAATCCCCTGGAAACTCAGGTGAGAGTTATTGGATCGAATCCAGTAATTGAGAAAACGATTAATTCCCTCAACCTTAAAGATAGTCAAGGTAAACTGCTTTCGATTCCAGATTTGGCAAAACAACTGAAAATAGAAGGAATTAAAGGCACTGATGTTGTACAACTTTCTTATAAAGGTGGCGATCCAGAACTAGCTGCCAAAATCGTTAATGAAGTTATTGACAGTTATATCGATCTAAATATCAAGGCTAATCAGAATGAAGCGCGGACAGCCAAACAGGTTCTTGTAACGGAAGTACCTAAAGCTGAGGAAGTTGTCAGAAGAGCCGAATCAAAACTGCGGCTATTTAAAGAAACGAATAAAGTTGTTGTTCTAGAACAAGAAGCAGCCGCAGCAGTCGATACCATTTCTAAGTTAGGAAACCAAATTTCTCAAGCTTTAGCTCAACTAGATGATGTAAAGGGTCGTCTAGAACAGTTAAGCAGTGAAGCTCAGATAGATTCACGGCAAGGTGTAATCGAATCTGAATTGAGTCAAGCACCTGGAGTTCAGAAAGTGCTAGCCCAACTTCAAGAAACAGAAAGCCAACTTGCACTAGAGCGTACCCGTTTTTCACCTGAACACCCTACAATTACTAACTTAGAAGAAAAAGTCTTAGCTCTTAAGAACTTGTTGAAAGAGCGGACAGGACAAGTAGCTGGTGGAGCACAGATAACACAGGGAAGTTTACAGGTTGGACAACTGCGGCAAAACCTAATTGCAGATATTACTCGTGCTCAGGCAGAACGTGTTGGTCTGGAGAGACAAATTGCCACACTCAAACAACAGCAAAATGCCTATATCAAACGAGCAAATAATTTGCCCAGGCTAGAACAAAGTCAACGAGAGCTAGAACGGAAACTGCAAGCAGCTCAAACGACTTACGAAACACTCTTAAAGAAACGCCAAGAGATTGATATTGCACAGAATCAAAAGATTCCTAATGCTCGTGTTATTTCCTATGCTTTAACCCCTGATAAAGCAGAAGGGCCTCGGAAAATGCTGTTTATTATTGGTGGAGCAGGAGTTGGTTTTTTCTTAGGTATCATTGTCGCCTTTACTTTAGATTTGATAGACCGCTCGGTGAAGACCGTCAAAGAAGCCAAAGAAGTCTTGAGATACAGTGTTTTGGGAGTGATTCCTACACAAGGTAGAAATGGTAAAGATCATTCTTCTATACCAGGACTTGATAGACCTATTCCCAAAATTATTGGCAGAGATATTCCTTACTTCCCTGTTGGCAATGCATATCAAATACTACAAGTGAATTTGAAGTTCCTCTGTTCTGATAAACCGCTCAAAAGCATTGTAATTACAAGTTCCGTTGCCAAAGAAGGAAAGTCTGACGTATCTGCAAATTTGGCTGTGACTATGGCTCAGGCGGGGCGTAGGGTGTTGTTGGTGGATGCAGATATGCGTCATCCCATACAGCATCATATCTGGGGGCTAACAAATACAATGGGATTAAGTAATGTAATAATTAATCAAGCTTCTTTAGATACAGTTGTTCAGGAAGTCATGCCTAATCTGGAAGTTCTTACTTCTGGAGTTTTGCCTCCCAATCCAGTGGCAATGCTAGATTCTCAACGTATGGCAACATTAATTAGTAACTTTGGGAGAGATTACGATCTTGTAATTTTTGATACTCCTCCCTTGTCAGGAATAGCAGATGCTGCTGTTTTAAGCACTTTGACTGACGGTATCTTATTAGTCGTTCGTCCTGGAGTGGTTGACTTGAACAGTGCAAATGCAGCTAAAGAGTTTTTAACTCAGTCAGGTCAGAAGGTATTAGGAATAGTTATCAATGGTGTGAATACTAAAAATGAACCTAATAATTATTTTTATGACACTAAAAAACGACAAATTGAACAAGATTTAGTATTTTCTAGCAGCTTAACTAAATTTCGCAAAGAGCGTTAAGTTTTTTTAAGAATTGTGAAAGCTATCATCACTACAACTATCTAAACCTAATTTTGTGACTGTAGGAATAATGGATAAAACTAAAATCAAAACTTCTTGTTTAATTAATAATTACAATTATGCTGAATTCTTATCTGACGCAATTGATAGCGCTTTAAATCAAACAGTCAAATTTGATGAGATTATCATTGTTGATGATGCATCTACAGATAGTTCTGTGGAAATTATCAATAAATTTACTCAAGCAGTTAATGTTCAATCTATTTTTAAAGAACAAAATCAAGGACAACTATCATCTTTTAATGAAGGTTTTTTAGCTGCTACTGGTGATATTATATTTTTTTTAGATGCTGATGATATTTATGAACCTCAGTATTTAGAAAACGCCCTAAATTTTTACAATAGACGCAGTGAATGTGATTTTTTATTTTGTGCGTATAAAAAATTTGGAGCAGTAGAAGGCATATTTCAAGACGGTGAAGTTGATTTAGATTTGGGTTATTCAGTAATTAGAACTTTATATAATGGTGAATGGATTGGTTCTATAACTTCAACATTATCAATACGTAAAGAAATAGTCAAAAAATTTTTACCTATTCCAAATTTGGAAGATTGGCGTGTTAGGGCTGATGACTGTTTGGTATGGGGAGCTTCTTTGGTGGGGGCTAAAAAGTTTTATATGTCTAAACCTTTAGTAAAGTATAGAATACACGCTCATAATAAATATCATAATAAGAACTTTTTAGATGCAGACAAAAACTATGAATACAAAAGATTCTGGAAACGTAATTCTCTCTTTAATTACATCTTGCAAAAAAACAATTTTAACTCTCCCTTATTTTTAGCTTTTACATCTATTAATGAATTACAAACAATACCATGCCCCAAATATCAAGATTTTGTTACTTATTTGAAAATAATATTTTTATTTGAATATAGTTTGTATTGGAAAATCAAGGGCATTATTTTTCTATTCATTTATTTTTTGAAAGTTTTCATTAGTGGTAAATTCAAAATATTGTAAGCGTTTAATAAGATAAATTGCTGAACAAATCCACTTTAATTAGTTTTTAAAATTGAATATTTGCACGATTAAGATTGATAAATACAAATAATTTCAGATGATTAGTTCATAAAAATAATGTTAAGTAAATTAAAAATCAAAAACTTATCGAAATTTCAATCTCGTTCTGGTCTGCGTGCAATTATTGCTAATACAGGTTGGTTATTTGCTGATCGCATTCTACGTATGGGTGCAAGCTTGGTTGTAGGAGTATGGGTAGCACGTTATTTAGGAGTACAACAGTATGGCCTATTTAACTATGCTTTAGCTTTTGTTGCCTTATTCAGCCCAATTTTTACTCTCGGACTAGATGACGTAGTAGTTCGCCACCTTGTTCGTCAATCATCAAACAAAGAGGAAATTTTAGGAACTACTTTTTGGCTAAAATTTTTGGGTGGAATTGCTTCTGTTTTATCGGCAGTTAGCACAATGTTTTTCTTGGGTGAGCATGAAACATTAAAGATATGGCTAGTGGTAATTTTAGGAATAGCAGGAGTTTTTAGGGCATCTGATACTATTGAACTGTGGTTTCAATCACAGGTACAGTCAAAATACACTGTAATTGCTAAAAACACAGCATTTATACTAAATACTCTTATCAAAATCGCACTAATTTTAACAAAAGCACCGTTGCTAGCTTTTGCTTTGGTGACATTAGCAGAATTTGCAATGAGTGCTATTGGCTTACTGATTGTTTACCAAGTCAAAGGGTCTTCATTATGGTTATGGCGTTGGAGTGTTGCAACTGCTAAAACTCTTTTAAAAGAGAGTTTACCTCTAATGTTTTCGGGGTTCGCCATCATGATTTTTATGAGAATAGATCAGGTGATGTTAGGTCAAATGATCGGAGATAGTGAGGTCGGAGTTTATTCTGCTGCTGTGCGTATTTCTGAAATTTGGTATTTTATTCCAGGGGCTATTGTTTCTTCTGTTGCTCCGGCAATTTATGCAGCAAAAGAAAAATCAGAAAGTCTTTACTATCAGCGAATAGGACAATTATTCAGTCTAATGACATGTATATCTTTAGCAATTGCTCTTCCAATGTCCTTTTTATCTGACAAGATAATTATAGTGATGTTTGGAAGTGGATATGCAGATGCAGGAGCAATATTAGCAGTTCATGTTTGGACTTCTTTGTTTGTATTTATGGGTCTTGCAACATCACCTTGGTTCATTGCTGAAGGTTTGAACCACGTTTCTTTAGGTAAAACTTTATTTGGAGCAATACTAAACATTATTCTCAATTTATTACTTATTCCCAAATATGCAGGGCTTGGAGCTGCGATCGCAACAATAATATCTCAAGCTGCTGCTGCTTTTATATGCAACGCATTTGATTCAAGAACACAAAAACTATTTAAACTTCAGGTGCGATCGCTTATTCATTTTTACAAATATTGATTGTTATTAATTAAAATATATATTATGCAAACACCAGTAACTTTTATTATTTTTAAACGTCCCCAAACAACAGAAAAAGTTTTTGAAGCTATTCGTAAAGCCAAGCCAACAAAACTTTTTGTAATTGCAGACGGTCCACGCAATGAGCGAGAAGACGAGGCAGAAAAGTGTGAAGCAACTAGGGCAATTATTAAGAGAGTTGATTGGGAATGTGAAGTAATTAAGAATTATTCTGATATCAACTTAGGTTGTGCAAAACGGGTATCAAGTGGTTTAGATTGGGTATTTAATAATGTTGAAGAGACAATTATTTTAGAAGATGATTGTATCCCTCATTCCACTTTTTTCAGGTTTAGCGAAGAATTGTTGGAGAAATATAGAAATGATACCAGAATCGCCACAATTTCTGCTCAAAATCTTCAACTTGGACAAAAACATACAAATTACAGTTACTATTTTTCTCGCTACAACCACTGCTGGGGTTGGGCAAGTTGGAGACGTGCTTGGCAACATTATGATTTGACTATCAAACTCTGGAAAGAGGTGCAAGCAGAAAACCTTTTACATGACATTCTTATAGATCAAAAAGCGGTAAATTCTTGGCAACGAATATTTCAATCTGTTTATGACAATCCTACAGGTATAACCTGGGATTACCAATGGACGTTTGCTTGTTGGATGCAGGGAAGCTTAAGTATTATTCCCAATGTCAATTTAATCTCTAACGTTGGTGTTGGTGCAGACGCAACTCATTTCACTTCAAATCAAGAATTTTCCTTTATCAATACGCCCATGCAGGCGATGGAATTTCCCTTAAAGCATCCACCATTTATTGTCAGGAATGTAGAAGCAGATAATTTTATACAAAAAACAGTTTATAAAGCAACTGTATTAGATATTTTTAAAGAAGAATTGAAGAAAAAATTGAGTTATTCCACTATAAAAAATAGGTTAATTAAATCTCCGAAATGAAAATAAAACTAACAGAAAAAATATTAACTATCTTGCTACTACTAATTTCTGTAGGGGCATTAACAATACACCCTGCACAAGAAGTTTCAATGTCTACACTTGGAGGTGATAAACTAGAAACCTTGTTCAATATAGTTTCATATTTAATCCTATTTTATTTCCTAACTTTATACTGGAAAGGTTTTATTTATGTAATTATTAGAAGTCCACTACAGTTTTTATTACTAGCAATAGTTATATTTTCTCTTTTATGGTCAGAAGACCTAAGTTCTAGTCTCACTTATTTAAGAGGTCTAATCCGAATATATTTTCTTGCCATCTATTTAGCAATGCGTTATCCCCTTAAGGAACAAATTAAGCTGATAGCTTGGGCACTTGGGGTAGCTGCATCATTATCTATGCTATTTTCTGCATTCGTACCAGGTTATATTCACGAATCGCCTGAGTTACTAGGTATGTGGAGTGGAATTTATGGTCATAAAAATGAATTAGGTTACATGATGGCTTGGAGTGCAGGGGTTTTTTTGCACTTGGCTCTTAGTGGTCATCGATATCGTTGGTTGATGTGGGCACTATGTGGGATGTCTATATGTCTAATTATCCTTTCACGTTCAACAACATCTTTAACGATTTTATTGACAATGATATTACTTTTACCTGTCTATAGATCCCTGAAGAAAACTAATTATAAGTTACAAGTTATTACGATTACTTCAACTTTGATGTTGCTGATGATTTCTTCAATATTACTTCTCAATAATGCCGAAACTGTAGTTGGTACTTCTGGTAAAGACCTTACCTTCAATGGACGCTCTGATCTCTGGGAGCTAGTAATTTCTAAGATTTTAGAGAGACCTTGGTTAGGTTATGGATTTTCGGGATTTTGGACTAGTAATGCTGCATCCAAATTAAGAGCTACTTACGATTGGGCAAGTAACGCCCATAATGGTTTTTTAGAGTTATTATTAGAATTGGGATTCTTAGGGTTTTTGACTTTTGCAGCAGGGTTTGTCCGGTTTTTCGTAATGGCATTGACTCGAATTATTTCTGTCGCTAAAAAGCCAGAAGATTATTGGCCAATGCAGATGCTAATTATTATTGTCATAGTGAATTTTTCAGAAGCAAGATTATTAACTCCTAGCTGGAATTGGTTAATGTATATCACCACATCATTATCTTTAACTGTTGAATCTCAACGAAATTATAAAAAGATTTTATTCAATTAGTTTTTATGACAATCAGAAATATTTTTAGTGAATATTAAGTTAATAAAAATGAAAATTTTACATATTAGTACCCATGATATTAGTGGCGGTGCAGCTAGGGCTGCATATCGTTTACACACAGGTTTACAAAATATAGGGCTACAGTCACAAATGTTAGTACAGGAAAAATCTAGTAATGATAAAACAATAATTGCACCTAAAGTTAGACTGTTTCAAGGCATCGCTAAGGCAAAGCTGACAGTTGAAAGTTTGCCATTAAAGCTTTATCGTCAAAAGAAAAATACCCCATTTTTTACTCAATGGTTGCCAGATAGAGTTATTCCTAAAGTCGCTCAAATTAATCCAGATATAATCAATCTGCATTGGATTAGCGGAGGTTTTATGCAAATAGAAACCTTTGCTAAACTGAAGCGCCCTTTAGTTTGGACTCTCCATGATATGTGGGGGTTTACTGGAGGATGTCACGTTACTGGAGAATGCGATCGCTACAAAGTATCCTGCGGGGCTTGTCCTCAACTCAACAGTGGTAATGAATGGGATTTATCCCGTTGGGTATGGCAACGCAAAGCAAAAGCTTGGAAAAATTTAAATTTAACCCTGGTTTCACCAAGTTCTTGGCTAGCAGAGTGCGCTTGTTCCAGTTCTTTATTCCAGAATTTGCGAATTGAGGTAATTCCTCACGGATTAGATACTCAAAAATATCGACCGATTAATCAATATTTTGCCCGCGAAGCACTCAATCTACCTCAAAATAAAAAGCTGATACTATTTGGAGCTATAGAAGCGACAAGCGATAAAAATAAAGGATTTCATTTGTTGCAACCAGCTTTACAAGAATTGAGTAAATCTGGCTGGAAAGATGACTTGGAAGTTGTGATTTTTGGAGCATCTCAACCCGAAAATCCACCTGATTTAGGCTTCAAAACCCACTATTTGGGACACTTGCACGATGCTATATCTTTAGCAACTGTTTACTCAGCTGCTGATGTAATGCTTGTACCATCTCTTCAAGAATCTTTTGGACAGACAGCTTCAGAATCATTCGCTTGTGGTACTCCAGTTGTGGCGTTTAATTCTACTGGCTTAAAAGATATTGTCGATCATCAGCAGAACGGCTATTTGGCTAAACCTTATGAAGTTGAAGATTTTGCCAAAGGAATTACCTGGGTTCTTGAAAATGAACAGAGATTGCAAAAACTGTCATTTTATGCACGTGAGAAAGCCGAGCAAAAATTTACCCTGGAACTTCAAGCACGTCGTTATTCAGCCTTGTTTCAGGAAATATTGATGATAGCAAAGAAATCTTCATTGAGTAATTAACTTATTAAATCAATACTTCATACTATGTCAATACCTATAGCTTTTATAATTTGTACAGAACCTGGTCGTTTAGAAGGTCAATCTTTGATGCTTGCAGAAAGTATTCGTAAGTTCTGCGGCGAATTGAAAAATACACCTATATATAGTTTCCATCCTAGAGTAGGTGAACCGATTTTAAAGCAAACCCAACAAGCCTTTGAAGCATTGCAGGTGACTCATCAACAAATCCCGATAAATCAAGAATTCCATGAATATTATTTAGCTAATAAGCCCCTAGTTTGTGCCTATGCAGAAGAAAATATCGATGCAGAAATATTGGTTTTTTTAGACAGTGACAAATGCTTTTTTTCTGAACCAAAAGAATTTTTATTGCCCGTAGATTGTAATGTGCGGATGCGTCCTGAGTATGGCCAAGGAATTGGTTCTACAGGTTTGCAAGATCCTCAAGAATGGTATTGGCAAAAACTATATGAAGTACTAGGAGTAAAGCGTGAGGTGTTTGTTGACACACCCATTGGTAATAAGAGAATCAGAGCTTACTGGAATTCTGGTTTGATTGCTGTAAGAAAAAGTGCAGGTATATTTAGAACTTGGAAAGAGAACTTTGAAAAAGTAATGCGCTTGGATATTACTCCTCCCCAGGGTATTTATTTTGTTGAGCAGTCTGTTTTGTCTGTAACTTTATGTGCCTTAGAAGAAAACGTTGAACATCTTCCCCCTAATTATAGTTATCCATTACCTTTACATAACCGTTTATCAAAAGAACTACAAATTAAACATTGGGATGATATTGTATCTATTCATTATTTCAACTTATTTTTTTATAACGATTGGTGTGGACAAATAAAAAGATTGAAAAAGTTTAATTTCAATTCAGATAAATATCAATGGTTATGTGAAAAAGTTGTCAAACTTAATATGCCTCGTGTATCAGTTTGGCATAGATATTTGTTGGCAGTCAGAAGAATGGAACAAAAACTAAAAAGCTTTAATTTAGATATTAATTTCAGTAGATGGATAGAAAACAGGGTGAAATTTTAAACTGACATCACGATATATGAAAGTTAAAATTTTGATAATTGAGATTATGAATAAAATCCATCCAAAACGTATCTAAATTTATTATTTAGATTAACTCTTTTTGTACATATTATTATCAGGAAAATGAGATGAAGAAAGCGAATATAGCTGTAATTATGACATGTTATAACAGACGGAATACAACTCTTGCCTGTTTAAATGCTTTATATCAGCAAAAAAATTTTTGTGATGTTTATTTAACCGATGATGGAAGTTCTGATGGGACTACAGAGGCTGTTAAAGCAGAATATCCAGAAGTACAAATTCTTCAAGGTAATGGCAATTTATTTTGGGTGGGAGGAATGCATCTAGCTTTTAGTGAGGCAATCAAATCTCAATACGATTATTATCTATGGTTGAATGATGACACATTTTTGGAAGCCAATGCTCTGAGTAAACTATTACAGGTTCATCAAAATTTGACAGAACTTGGTTATCGAGACTCAATTGTAGTTGGTTCAACTAAAGACTCAATTACAGGAAAAGCAACCTATGGAGGAGCGGTAAAATCTAAAAAGTGGTATTCTAATAAATTTGAATTTTTAGAACCAAGCTCCGTTATCCAACAATGCGATGCTATGTATGGTAACTGCGTGCTAATTCCTAAAAGTGTTGCTGCCAAAGTTGGTAATATTGATACAGCTTTTGTTCATAGTTTAGGAGATTTAGATTATGCTCTGAGAGCGCGTAAATTGGGTTGTAAAATATGGGTAGCTCCTGGGTATATTGGTACTTGCACTAAAAATTCTATCCGCAATAGTTGGGCAGATACCAATTTAAATCTCTTAGAACGCTTGAAAAAAGTACTACAAATCAAAGCTTTTCCATTGAAATCATGGACTATATTTTGTAGCAGACACTCTGGGCCATTCTGGATATTGTACTGGTTCTTACCCTATATTAGAGCAATTATTGGTTACAAAAATTTAGCAACTTCTCCGACATTTTCTGAGGATATTAATCAAAGTAACTCAGAAGCTTAATAATTGCACGATAGTTATTGATGGATGGTATTTAGAGAAATTATAACTATCTTAATCATTTGACAAATGTAATTTAAAATTATAAAACAATCAACAATTATTTTATGGGTAAACGCTTACTGATTATTTCAACCCTCGATTCTAGTCAGCCATTTGGTGCATTTACTAGACCTTTTTATCTAGGACAATATCTTACTAAATATTTTGATGTTTTTCAGCTAGGTTTAGATTGTTCATCTGTTAATTATGCACCTTCTTTTTCTACTGGATCGAGAAGCTTGAAGTCATATATTCAATCCATAGAAAAGTGCATCGACGAGTTTTGTCCAGACATTGTGTATGCTCAAGAAACACTACCTGGATTGGCTGCTTTAATTTCACTAAAGCTTAGAAAACACAGTAGCTCCTATCTTGTCTTAGATTTTCATACATTTTCGCCTTATGAATACTGGATGCGCTTGTTTTCAGTTGCCAATCCTTTCAAAGAGTTTGCACAATGTATTAAGACATATATTGCTCAGGGAATTTTAATATTTTCTGGTAGTCCAATTATTGCAGCAGGTGAATCAATTCCTAAACTAATTTCCCAATGGTATGGAAAAACTCCACAACAAATTTATTCTATCGGGAATGGAGTTACTGAAGACTTACTCAATACTGAAGTTTTTCCAGATAAAGACCCCTATCAGGCATTCAGACCAGCTAAAATAGTCGTTATCATTGCTCCTAAAACATTTCAATTTCCAACTAATGATATGTCTGTATCAATGGCTATTGAGGTTGCTAAATACCTTGAAAATTATCAGGAAAAAGTACATTTTGTTGTCATTGGTAGGGATAGTAGCGATATTTCAGAACCAATACCCTCTAATATTTCTTTTTTAGGCTTTTTACCTAAAAGGGAAGATTTTATCGCCCATTTGAAATATGCAGATATTGCTTTATTGCCATTTTCAAAACAAGCAGTAGCAGGTGGCGCTCGCAATAAAGCACTAGATTATTTCGCTAGTAGAAAATTAGTTGTATCAACGCCAGAAGGTTTGCGAGGTTTAGAAGAATTTCGCCACTTGGAACATCTGTTAGTAACAGGATACTCTAGCGAAGAAGTCGCTAACACAATACTGGATGCTGTTTCAAATATTGATAAATATCAATCATTTGTAGATACAGCATATAGTTTAATTACCGAAAAGTATTCGTGGAATGCAAAAGCACAATATATCGCAGACATCCTTCTAAGGATAAGTGCTTTTTAGTTATATTCAAAAAATAATTTTTAACTAAAAAACTGAGATATTTCAATATTTAAGTACTTTCGTATTGAAATATTCCTGATTGATTTTACAATACTTACCTTGACTTTGAGATAACATCTCATATTTATCAAAAGAAAAATAAGATATGAAAAAGCGATTTTCTTATAAAATTATTGGTGCTCAAGTAGATGCACTGTCTATCCTTGACTTAAATTCATTGATTAAAGAATCTATTGATCGGGATGAAAAATGGATTATTGCTAATCACAACTTACATAGTCTTTATCTCTTCCATAACGATCTAAAAATGCAAGCTTTTTATTCCAAGGCAGAATATACCCATATTGATAGTATGCCTTTGGTGTTTATTGGAAAGCTATTGGGTTTTCCAATTAAACGCGAACAAAGAGTAACCTATGCTGACTGGGTATGTCCTCTAATGGCAGAAGCTGCTACTAAAGGCTGGCGTGTATTCTATTTAGGTTCAAAGCCAGGAGTTGCTGAAACAGCAGCAAATATTTTATGCCAGAAATTTCCTGGTTTACAGATTGCTTGCGCTCATGGCTATATTGATATAGATAAATATAGTCAAGAAAATCTCGCCACTGTAGCTGCAATTAATGCTTACAAACCTCATATATTAATGGTGGGAATGGGTATGCCACGCCAAGAGTATTGGATTTACGAAAATCTTGAACATCTTCATACCAATACTATTTTGACTAGTGGAGCCTGTATGGACTATATAGCAGGAGCAATACCTACTCCTCCTCGCTGGATGGGAAAGGTGGGATTAGAATGGTTGTATCGCTTGTTGTCTGAACCGAAAAGACTTTGGAGACGTTACTTACTAGAGCCTTGGTTTGTTGGCACATTATTTTTACGAGAAATTTGGAGTATCTCAAGTAAACGAAAAAAAAATAACCTCCTGGTATTTATAAGTACGAAATTTCAAAAGTTCGTAGCTTGATCGAGTCTCTTAGACTCTTACCAGTAGGTCGCTCAATTTGTCACGAATTTATGAAATGTTGTACTAAGGTTTAATGATTGATTAGTCAGGAAGCCTTATTCAACTTTCATAATCGTGAATAACTAAAAATATTTGCATTTATTTTGTTTAGAATAATACTTAAAAATCCTATAGCAGTTCCCGGCATAGTGAGGTACATTTTCAAAGCTACTAAGCTTGGTAAACAATATTTGGGTGTACCTCAGTTGCTGAGGAAATACTATTTTTATACCTAAGTGGAGTATTAAGTTGATTCCTGAAAAGCCTGGGCTATAGCATTGCGAGCTGGTTTAGATTGCAGGTTCTCATCGAAGGGAAGCGGACGCAGAAATTTCCAGAGACTTGGATTGTTTCTAAAGGTTTTTCTTGGCATCCACTCAGGGTGACGTATCCAGGTATGACGGTCGGTAAGTCCCCATGTAATTACAGTATCGACTTGATTCTCAAAGCATAGGTCAAGATATCGCTTGTAACTATCGGCTACCATTTGGTCTAGGCTTTTGATACTATCGGGTAGCGGGGTATCAATGATAATATCTAATTCTGTAATTATTGGTTTCACTTCCAGATCGTTAAGCCGTTTTAAGACCGAATTAAGTCCTTTCTCGTCAAAAGGATATGCAGTAGAAAACCATAGATGTGATTGGAGACCTGCCCCGTCAATTTTAACACCACTATTCTTCAGATATTCGACCATTTTTAAGAAACGCTCTGATTTCCATGTAGCGCCTTCGATGCCGAAATCGTTTAGGTAAAATTTCTTGCTGTTATCAACTGAAGCGGCAATTAAAAATAAGTCTCGAATCAATTCTGGTTTTACCCCTTTACGCAAACCGATTGTTGCATTATCAGTTTCATTTTCACTATCAGCGATAATTTCATTGGCAATATCCCAAGACTTTAAAACGGGACTATTGCGATAATGTCCCATGACTCCTTTGACATGGCGTTCGATCATCTTAAGTGTAGGAGGGTATGTTGCCCAGTCTGGTCTTCCCATGTGCCAGAAAAGGGTATGCCCGTGCAATTCTATATTATGCTTTTGGCAGAAATTAGCGATCGCATCTGCTGATTCAAAGGTAAATTGTCCTGGCTGTGGTTCAGTGGAGTCCCATTTTAATTCACCATTCGGTGTCACAATCGAACATTCACGAGCCATGAGACTCGCGTAATCCTTATCTTTAAGCAAAAATTCATTAGAAATTGCTGCACCATAACGCTTTCCTTTGGCGGCAGCTAATTGCCGAAGGGGAGAATTTAAATTTTTATTTGTATAATCTGCTGCAATAGCATTCGTATTTTGGTCTTGTTTTTGGTTATCCTTTTGTAAAAACCCCATAGTTAATAAGGCAGAAAGGGTTGTGTATCCTGCTCTCCTTAAAAAATTTCTCCGATAAGTCATAAATTACACTTAATAAAAAATCCATTGATTATTATTTTACCGTATAAAAAAGATACTGGTTCTTATTTGACTGTTCTATCTCCAGAATTTACGGAGTATTTCCAATTCAAATCATAGTTTCATACTTAAGTGGCAAAGATGAAAATTGAGAAATATTACATCTAAGGCAAAACAGATTAAACTATAATGCATGTTCGATTTAGATCGATTAACCGTGTTTTTACATACCAGCAGTCAATATGCTAATGTAACATTAGTAATTGCAGCTAGTGCTATTACGGCTGGAATTATTGTTTATGGGATTTCTCAGTTTGGGTTAGTTGGTCAAGCTGAGAAATCTGAGCCAGTTGAAACCACACCCAACATTCAAAAAGTAGCTGCATTAGGACGGCTAGAACCAAGAAGCAGAGGTAATTAGTTTGTTTGCGCCCTTGGCATTGGATGGCGATCGCAATGCAAAAATCTATGAATAAAGAATCGCCTCAGTTCATCAATTATATTGTTTCAAGTTTGCGATCGATTGAGGGAATTATAGCGATCGCACTGGGTGGTTCGCGGTCACGGGGCAACCATACCCTAAAGTCAGATGTGGATTTGGGAATTTATTACAATCCAGAAAACCCGCCCGATTTAATTGCTCTAAATCACCTCGCTTGTGAGCTTGATGATAACCATCGCGTAAATTTGATTACTGCGATCGGGGGATGGGGAAAGTGGATTAACGGTGGTGGTTGGCTAAAGGTTCAAGGTGTAGGTGTGGATTTTCTCTATCGCGATTTGGTGAAGGTAAATCGTGTTATTGATGATTGCCATAACGGGCGCATTACTATTGATTATCAACCAGGACACCCTCATGGCTTTGTGTCCTCTATTTATATGGGGGAAATTGCTTTTTGTCAGGTACTTTACAACCCTGATGGTGTTTTAGAAGCTTTGAAGGTAAAAACAAAACCGTATCCAGTTGGGCTGAAACAGGCAACTATTGATACTTTCGCCTGGGAAATAAGTTTCTCGCTGTTGGTCGCAAAAAAGGCAATCGCACGCGATGATGTTGTTTACGCAGCAGGTTGTTGTTTCCGCAGTGTGGCCTGTATGAATCAAGTTTTATTCGCGCTCAATGAAGATTACCTGTTGAATGAAAAAGGGGCGATTGCAATTGCTAATAAGTTTACTATTTGCCCGCAGGACTATCAACAACGGGTTGAGCGAGCGTTTGCACTTTTAGCTGCCGATACAAAATCAATAACTGAGGCGATCGCGATTCTTGAGGCGATTGAGGGTGATTTGAGTCAATGGTATGGAAATCGGCGATTAGTAATGTAATATTCCCGTCCCTATACCCCACAAAAAAGAATAAATTATCTAAAAGTCTTTTAAAACAAAGACTTTTGTCATTGAGTACATTATTAATACATATTAATAGATGCAGTATTGCAGATGAGATATTAATAGATGCAGTATTGATTGAAAGTTAATTTAAGAGCCTAAAGGTATCAACAAACTATGCTTTAAACACGGAGTAAATCCTACCGTGAAATTTTTAATGCAGATAATATATTTACTTTCTAGTACTGGCTATTTCTGATTCTTATATTCACGTGTTCTGAATAATGCAGCTTAGAGGCGGGGACAAAAATCATATTATGAACAAAACCTTTGCAACCATCGACGGGAATGAAGCTGTTGCCCGTGTTGCTTACAAATTAAATGAAGTGATTGCCATTTATCCCATCACCCCTTCTTCAGCGATGGGTGAATGGGCAGATGCTTGGTCAGCAGAAGGTCGTCCCAACCTCTGGGGTACTATTCCTAGCGTCGTGCAGATGCAGAGCGAAGGAGGAGCGGCTGGTGCTGTACATGGAGCTTTGCAAACAGGTTCTCTGAGTACTACCTTCACGGCATCTCAGGGATTATTGTTGATGATACCCAACTTCTACAAAATTGCTGGTGAGTTGACTAGCGCCGTGGTTCACGTTGCTGCCCGCTCTTTGGCTACTCATGCTTTATCAATTTTTGGCGACCATAGCGACGTAATGGCAGCTCGTGCGACTGGCTTTGCTCTGCTGTGTTCCGCTTCGGTGCAAGAAAGTCAAGATTTTGCTCTTATTGCTCATGCTGCTACTTTAGAGGCGCGAGTCTCCTTTATGCATTTCTTTGATGGCTTCCGCACATCACATGAAGTGCAGAAAGTCAAACTGCTTTCAGATGATGATTTGCGATCGCTCATCCACGATAACTTAATACTCGCTCACCGCAGCCGCGCCCTCACCCCAGATCGTCCAGTATTGCGCGGGACTGCCCAAAACCCCGATGTCTACTTCCAAGGACGTGAAGGTGCTAACCCTTATTACAACGCCTGTCCAGAAATTGTCCAGCGGATCATGGATGAATTTGGAGAACGCACGGGAAGGCATTATCAAATTTATGAATATTACGGCGCTAAGGATGCTGAGCGCGTTATTGTTCTGATGGGTTCAGGTTGTGAAACCGTCCATGAAACAGTAGATTACCTGAACGCCCGTGGTGAAAAACTTGGTGTAGTGAAAGTGCGACTTTACCGCCCCTTTGATGTCCAAAGGTTTGTTGCAGTATTACCAACTAGTGTACAAGCGATCGCAGTTCTCGATCGCACCAAAGAAGCAGGTAGCGCTGGTGAGCCTCTCTACCTTGATGTAGTTACAGCTTTGTATGAGGGGTGGGGAGCAGGGGAGCAGGGGAGCAGAGGAGCAGAGGAGCAATTAAGATTAGATTCCCCTCTGCCTAAAATCATCGGTGGTCGTTATGGTCTTTCTTCTAAGGAATTTACTCCGGCGATGGTGAAGGGCATTTTTGACAATCTTGCTCAAGCTAAACCGAAAAATCACTTTACGATTGGGATTAATGACGACGTTAGTCATACTTCTTTGAGCTTTGACCCTAATTTCTCTACAGAATCGGATAACGTTGTTCGGGCAATGTTCTATGGGCTAGGTGCTGATGGTACTGTTGGCGCTAATAAAAATTCTATTAAGATTATTGGTGAAGAAACCGATAATTACGCCCAAGGCTACTTTGTCTTTGACTCCAAGAAATCTGGCTCAATGACCGTCTCTCACCTCCGCTTCGGTAAAGAGCCAATTCGTTCCACCTACTTAATTGACCAAGCCAACTTTATTGGTTGTCATCACTGGGGATTTCTGGAACGCATAGATATTTTGAAGGCTGCTATTCCTGGGGCAACTTTGCTGCTTAACAGTCCTTATGATGCAGATACCGTTTGGGAATATCTGCCGCTAAAGGTGCAGCAGCAAATTATCGATAAGCATTTGAAATTATATGTGATTAATGCTAGCCAAGTTGCCCGTGACAGTGGTATGGGTGGCAGAATTAACACCATTATGCAGGTATGCTTCTTTGCTTTAGCGGGTGTCTTGCCGCAAGAAGAAGCGATCGCTAAAATCAAACAAGCGATTGAGAAAACTTACGGTAAAAAAGGCGCAGAAATTGTCCGTATGAACTTGCAAGCTGTAGATAATACCTTAGACAACTTGCATAAAGTAGATATCCCACAAACAATCCCCACTTCTAACTCCTCACTTCTAACTCCTAACTCCTCACTTAACTCTGCTCCCGAATTTGTGCGAGAAGTTCTAGGCAAAATCATGATTTGGGAAGGTGATGATTTACCTGTTAGCACCCTACCTGTTGATGGCACATTTCCCGTAGGTACTGCCAAGTGGGAAAAACGTAACGTTGCCGAAGAGATACCTGTGTGGGAACCGGATGTCTGCGTTCAATGTGGTAAGTGCGTCATGGTTTGTCCCCACAGTGCCATTCGTGCAAAAGCTTATCAAGCGGATGAGTTAGTCAATGCACCAGAAACCTTTAAGTCAATCCGTGCAAAAGATAAAGACTTTGCCAATCAAAAATTTACCATTCAAGTGGCCCCAGAAGACTGCACGGGATGCACGATTTGCGTGCATATTTGCCCTGCTAAAAATAAATCTCAGCCATCGCTAAAAGCAATTAACATGGCGCAGCAGTTGCCTTTACAAGAGCAAGAGCGAAAAAACTGGGATTTCTTCTTGAGTTTACCTAATCCTGACAGGCGATCGCTAAAATTAAACCAGATTCGCCAACAACAACTGCAAGAACCTTTATTTGAATTCTCTGGTGCTTGTGCAGGTTGTGGTGAAACACCTTACTTAAAATTATTAACACAATTGTTTGGCGATCGCGCCGTCATTGCCAATGCAACAGGTTGTTCTTCAATATATGGTGGGAATCTTCCTACAACTCCTTGGACAACCAACGCCCAAGGACGCGGCCCCGCGTGGTCAAATAACTTATTTGAAGATAACGCCGAATTCGGTTTTGGCTTTCGTCTTTCCCTCGACAAACAAGCTGAGTTTGCGGCACAATTGTTGCAACAACTGGGAAGTGGGGAAATAGTTTCTGAAGATTTAGTTCAATCTATTCTCAAAGCTGAACAAAAATCTGAGGCTGACATTTGGGAACAGCGTGAAAGAATAGAACTGTTGCAGCAGAAGTTAGATGAAATCGTAACTTTCGATCCTAATCTCAAATCTAAAATCCAAAATCTCAAATCCCTTGCAGATTACTTGGTGAGAAAAAGCGTCTGGATTGTTGGCGGGGATGGTTGGGCTTATGATATCGATTTTGGTGGTATCGATCATGTAATTGCTAGTGGTCGAAATGTCAACATCTTGGTGATGGATACAGAAGTGTATTCTAATACAGGCGGTCAATCTTCTAAAGCGACGCCAAAAGCCGCAGTTGCCAAATATGCCGCCAGTGGTAAGCCAGCACCAAAAAAAGACTTAGGGATGATTGCCATGACCTACGGAAATGTCTACGTAGCGAGTGTAGCGCTTGGTGCTAGAGATGAACATACCCTGAAAGCATTTTTAGAAGCAGAAGCTTATAATGGCCCATCAATAATTATTGCTTACAGCCATTGCATTGCCCACGGCATTAATATGACCACAGGAATGAATCATCAGAAAACTCTGGTAGAATCAGGTCGTTGGTTGCTGTATCGGCATAATCCAGAGTTGCTTAACCAGGGTAAAAATCCATTGCAATTGGATATGCGATCGCCTACGCAATCTGTAGAACATTCGATGTATCAAGAAAATCGTTTCAAAATGCTCACCAAGAGCAAACCCGACGTTGCCAAATACTTATTAGAACAAGCCCAAGCTGAAGTAGATGCGCGTTGGCAAACGTACCAATATTTGGCAAAACGCAATATTCTCTGAACATTAACCCTAATTTTAGTTATAAAAATTGCGACTTAACTAACTCAAGTCGCAATTTTCGTTATAAAAACCCATTTTTTTGTTACAAACATCAGAATTTTCGTTACAAAAAACCATTTTGGTTACTAAATTCATTATTTTTGTTACAAACATTATAAATTTTGTGAGAAAAAAACCATTTTGGTTACTAAATTCATTATTTTTGTTACAAGCATGAAATTTTTGTTACAAAATCACCATTTTAGTTACTAACGCTGTGATTTAAGTTGTATTGAACCACAGTGTTAGTCAACAAACGCGCAAATGTGGGGTTTGATTCCTCAACCCAATCTGTAAAAAAGAGTGCAATGTCTACGACAGACTGTGACGCTCGAACGCAAGAGCAGGTTGCAGAGAAGATTCACTAACGCTTCTCGACAAGAGGCTGCGCCTAGCTTGTTTGGACGTAAGAGCACGTTTTATTATTCAAGCGTAATTCGCTTGGAACAGCAAACTTTGAGTTCAGAACATCAAACTACTAACTCAAAACTTTGAAATTAAATTTTTAATTAACATCTTTAGGCTATTTAGATAGACGAGTCATTTCAAACAATTGCTGGGCATTACTTCCTAGAAAAGCATCAAAAAGCTGCTGCTTTCCAGATTCCACTTCTACTAGATAGCGCTGGGCAATTTCATAATAAGCATAAGTCCAAGGAATCTGAATTTCTGCACCACTGTTATCATCTAATACCGTCACCATTTCTGTTACTGCTTGAGTTGCAGTTTGCCGCAAACCACAAGCAACATTTCCCTCTATCTCTGCTTTCATTGGTACACCCAGGTTAGTCAAACCACTAGCAGTAGTATCAATGTCTGGATATTCTGGGGTATTCTGTCCATTAACGTAACCTGTAAAGTGGTTGACGGCATATCCATGCAGCAACACCCAAGCCCCATACTGAGTAACCTGATTCACCTCTTCGACAACAGAACGCTGGGGAGGTAGCCAAGGACGGGTGAAGACTTGTTGGAGTTGTTTGGCGATAATTTCCAAGTCCGCGTCTTTTTGTAGAAGAGTAAGGGGTGAGGTCAGTTCCTTTGGGATTGAAGATACTGTTTTAGAGATGAGTTGGGCAATATTGCTAGGCAATTCCTCGACAATCAACTCGCTGATAAACAGCTTGGGTAAATTAAATTCCTCTTGCTGCGGATGATGATAATGACGGGCGTACAAATGAGTTTGAGCAAAAATATACTCTCCAGCCGCCACGTAACCCAAGGCTTCTGCAAGTTGTCCAAGGTAGTCAATTCCTAAGTTAAGTTTACCTTGTGGAGTATCTACTAATAAACGCAATGACCGAAAGGCGATGTGGTCGTTGGTGACAGTCCCACCAGCAGCAGTAATCATTTGCTGGTAGGTACGGGCATGATTTACCCTAGCGCTGTATTCTTGCCAAAGTAATTTCCATAAATTAAGGGCTATTTTATTTGTCATTTGTCATTTGTCATTTGTCATTTGTCATTTGTCATTGGACGTTAAGCACTGGTTATTTCTTTTTTGTTCCCCCTAATATTTTAAGAGCTTAAAATCTCGCTGATAATCTGAAGGGCAGTTTGAATTTGGTTGCTGTCGATAACTAAAGGTGGACAGAAACGAATTGCTGCTTTACCGCAACCTAACAATAATAAACCGCGTAAAAAAGCTTCTTGAATAATGCGATCGCGCAATTTATAATCGAGATTACCCTGTTCATCTAATAAATCTACCGCTACCATCAAACCTTTACCTCGTGGCGGCGATACTCTTGGAAATCTTTGATGCAACTGGGTAAGACTAGCTTGTAAGAATTCTCCCATCTGGGTAGCGTTGGTCATTAAACCACTTTCTAACAATCGCAGTGTGGCAATACCAGCAGCACAAGCTACGGGATTGCCGCCAAATGTAGTAGCGTGAGAACCAGGAGGCCAAGTCATTAACTGTGGTCTAGCAAGTATCGCTCCTAATGGCATACCACTGGCGATACCTTTAGCAGTAGTAATGATATCAGGCATCACATTCCAATGCTCGATCGCAAATAAGCGACCAGTCCGCCCCATTCCTGCTTGTACTTCATCCACTACCATCAGAATACCGTGGCGATCGCATATCTCCCGAATTCGCTGCAAGAAACCATCTTCGGGTACGATATATCCACCTTCTCCTTGAATCGGTTCGACGACGATCGCCGCTACTTCTTGCGGTGGTAAAATCGTCGTAAATAGCTGTTGTTCCAAGTAATCTAAGCTAGCGTGAGTGCCATAAGCGATATGAGTTACCCCAGGAACTAAAGGCCCAAAGTTAGCTCGCTGCACTGCTTTGGAACCAGTGAGAGACATCGCTCCATAAGTGCGTCCGTGAAATGCACCTAAGAAGGCTACGATTAGCGATCGCTTGGTGTAATATCGAGCTAGTTTGATTGCTCCTTCGTTCGATTCTGCTCCGGAATTGGTGAAAAATACTTTTGCAGGAAACCCAGCATTACCTTGTGGGTGGGGAAAAGGAGCGCGAATTGCTAATTGTTCCGCTAGTTCCACCATCGGCTCATAATAAAAATCTGTCCCTGACATATGCAACAGCCGCGCCGACTGTTCTTGAATTGCCTTGACAACTTCCGGGTGAGCGTGTCCGGTGGTGGTAACGGCAATACCTGCGGTCATATCCAGAAATACATTGCCATCCACATCTTCTACCATACAGCCCTGACCGCGAGATACAACTAACGGATAATCGCGGGTATAAGAAGGAGAAGTTACGGCGCGATCGCGTTGTACAATTGCTTGAGCGCGAGGCCCAGGTAAAGAAGTTACTAAACGGGGTATAGAAGGTAAATTCAGGTTAATAGGAATACTTAACATAATTTTTTCTATTTTTTAAAGATTACTGATGATTAAACGCTAAAGCTTAATTGCTGACAGTAGCATTTGATTCTATTACTGTAAGAATTACGCATTTACCGAAAAAGCTTTATAGTAAAGATTTTTGTATTTTGTAAGACTTTGCCCGTGTTTATAACACAACTTCTGCGATCGCGTCATATTACATTTTTTGAAGCAAGCATAATAGCTGTACAAGCTACAGAACATTTATTGAGAGAACCTGTATTACATCCACAGGAAAATTGCTGTATGCAAAAATTAATATAACTTTCTGATACCAAATTAATATGAAGCTGCATAGAATAGAGCTTCCAAGATAAAGTTATAAGAAGAGACAGAAATTACCTGCTCAAATGTGAGTTGGTCGAAGATTTCTTGGATGCGCTCGCGTAAAGCTTGTAAAGAAGAGAA
>NZ_JAVRBQ020000035.1:0-22227 GCF_034531215.2 Nostoc sp. ChiSLP03a | reverse complement strand
ATGTGAAGTTACACATATCTAGATCCCCCTAAATCCCCCGATAAATTGGGGGACTTTGATATGTTTTTCTGGTTCCCCCCTTTATAAGGAGGGCTAGGGGGGATCGAATTCTATGCAGCTTTATAAAAAATTGGTATTAGGAGTTATGAGTTAGGAGTTGCAAGACGATAATTCCTAACTCCTCACTTTTAACTCCTAACTTTTTTCATCCGCCAATTTGCGACATGGTTATGAATTATGAGTTATGAGTTATGAGTTATGAGTTGAAGAAACTTATTTATTCAAAACTTTTAACTTCTAACTCTTAACTCCTCACTTTTAACTCCTAACTTCTTTCATCCGCCAATTTGCGACATGGTGCGGGTATATGCACCTAAAATACCAGAATCGCGCCCTTTAAAGTTAATTTCTGGTTTGATTCCGAGTAAATGTCTTACCTGCTCTTGTAATTGAGCAGTACTGACACCAGAACGCAGAGCAGTTTTTAAATCTATTTGACCAGTTTCATTTAATAAACAGGGACGCAGCCAGCCATCGGCACTTAGGCGCATCCGATTACAACGATCGCAAAAACATTCTGACATCTGACTAATAAATCCTAGTGTCCCCTTCGCATTGGGAATTTGAAAGACATCAGCAGGGCCAGCACCACGAACTTGTGATTCTGTCAAGCCCCAGCGATCGCGAATACATTTTCGTAAATCGGCTGAAGATACCCAACCGCGATCGCCAAATAAATGCACATTACCAATGGGCATAAATTCAATAAATCGAACGTGCCACTGTTTATCAATTGTCAGGGCGGCTAAATCGAGAACTTCGTGGTCATTAACCCCAGGAATCACCACCACATTCAGCTTCAGGGGGTCGAATCCGACTTGATGGGCAGCTTGAATCCCCTGCCAAACTTGTTGCCAACGAGAACGCCCCTGATTACCAATAATTTGGTCAAAAATATCGGGATCGAGAGAGTCAAGACTAATATTAATTCGTCGCAGACCAGCATTGTAAAGGTTTTGTGCCATCGGAGCCAGCAAAAAACCGTTGGTCGTCATTGAGATATCTTGAGTTTGGGGTAAAGTTGCGATCGCACCGACCAAATCCACCACACGCGGACGCAATAAGGGTTCCCCCCCAGTCAAACGAAATCGGGTAAAGCCTACTGGAATAAATACCTCTTGAATTAAAGTGAGTAGTTCTTCATCAGTCAATAACTGTTGCTTGAGAATATAGTCCAGTTCTACTCCCTCTGGCATACAGTACTGACAACGAAAATTGCAGCGATCGATTAAGCTAATGCGGAGGTAGTCTACCTGGTTCATCGTTTTATTTTTATTCTCTCTGATTAATTAAAGACTTTACAAAAGTGGTTTAGGGACTTCCAAGAAATAAATTATCCAATTTCACGCCCATTAAAACGACTTTCTCTCCCCCTGCTCCCTGCTGCCTGCCCCCTGCCTTAAAAGCGATGGGATTTTTTTATTTGGAAGTCCCTTACCCCTTCCTACTATCTTTGTTGTAACTCAAAATACCGTACTCCCCCTTAAGTGAGAGTCCACAGATTGTGGCATAATAAGCCGATCGCATCCACTAGTTAGTCATCAATCGTGCAAGATACCGACTCCATCAACGACCTTGCTGCTGCCTTACAACAGCCAGCCGATATCAGCTTTGAACTGCCCGATCCAGAAGATGAACAGATTCTAGAGTCAGATTTTCAACAGCAGCTAGAAGTAGCTTGGCAGGTATGCGATCGCTTTGATTTGCAAACTGAAATCTGGCGGGGGCGAATTTTACGGGCGATCCGCGACAGAGAAAAAGTCGGTGGTGACGGACGCGGTACTGGCTTTCTCCGATGGCTAAAAGAGCGGGAAATCAGCAAAAGTCAAGCATACTCTTGGATACAATTGGCGAATAGTGCCGATACTCTGATTGAAGACGGTAAACTTGACCCCGGATCTGTGAATAACTTCAGTAAACGGGCATTTGTCGAAACCTCCAAAGCAGTGCCAGAAGTGCAACAGATGGTGAGTGAAGCTGCCCAAAAAGGCGATCGCATCACTAGGCGGGAAGTGCGTCAACTCAATGATGAATGGACAGCCATGTCCTCAGATTTATTACCCGAAGCCGTTAAAGAAAAAGCCGCAGATAACACCCTTCCCCCGCGCTACATTGCCCCACTGGTGAAGGAAATGGAAAAACTGCCAGAATCGCATCAAAAGTTTATCCAGAAGGAAATAGCTGCTAATCCTGATGTGGATACCCTGAAACAGGTAACTAGCGAAGCGCGTAACTTAGCGAAATATCTCAAAGGTGCGGCTCAAGTTCAGGCGTTAACGCAGGAAAATGTTGATATTGAAACAGCTTTAGAAGAAGCGCAAAGGGTCGGCTGTTTGAGCATTGCTGCTGATTTGGTAAATCAAGCATCGCAGATTGAACAAACGATCGCTAAACTGTACATGACTTGGAAACGGATCGGTAATTTAGCAGATCGATTATATGTAGATACTGGTGCAAGTACACCCAACTTGCGATCGCTTCTCACTTGTTTGGAACCTCTGGGTGGTGAAATCATGGAATTGCAACTTAGTGGTGCGACTGAACACACTGTTCGTTTGCAAATTCAAGAGACAAATTAGGCATTGGGGATTGGGCATTGGGGATTGGGCATTGGGTAATAATCAATAGTTCTTCTGCCCCTGCTTCCCCTGCCCCTCTGCTCCCCCCTGCTCTCCTCTTTCTCTTCACTGCGGATAAAGTTTGGATTTGTGGGTCATCAATATGACATTTTGGCGAACTCATTTGTTATTTTGGCGAACTCATTTGTTATTTTGGCGAACGCATTTGTTATTTCGGCCTACCCATTTGCTATATCGGCGATCGCAGTTTATCTTTCAGTCTTTGGAATTGCTGAGAGTAAGGCACGGAGAGCGTTGTTAACAGCTTCTGATGTTTTGAATATCTCAGTGACATCAGCATCAAGAGTAACTGTCAAAGGAGCTTTTTCTTGCTGACTAGCAAAACGGTTGGGCAAGGCTTTGCGATAGTCAAAGTTATACTCAAGAAGCAAGTCATCGTCTGCGTTGTTGTAGAATTCAGAAGCCTGTGAATTCTTCATAATCTCTTCGTTCTTTCTTGGTTGCTAGACGTGTGCTAACAAAACAACAATCAAGGTGGTTAGGACATCAACAGACGATAAAACTTAGACACAAAAAGGCTTTTCACTCAGTCCCCAGTCCCCAGTCCCTTGCTGTAATACGGATAACGTTTGCTCTTTCTATAAAACAGACCAATAACAGGCGATTGTTTTGGTCATGTCCGATGATGATTTCTCGACGTTCACCAACAGAGTGCTATTCATCATTGAATATGTAAGCTAGAGGTCGTTAAAGACAGTCTTAGCTGCGTCAAAGCTGATACTATGCTTGTTGAGATTCAAACTAGCTTTTTGGTTATCCCACTCAAATTTTAAATTCATCCCCTGATATCAGGCTACTCTACTTGCAATGAAATCCTAATTTGTGAAGGTAGAGCGATCGCAACAAGAGCAGCAATTGCGTAGGTGTAGCCAGCCGTAGGCATCGCGGATGACTGCAAAGTTACGAAATATCGCCATATCTCAATTTTTAATGAGCAGCGCAAGATGTATTGGTGAGCGATGAATTATGGGGCGATTGTGTCGGTACTTGAGCAACCAGAACTACGTTCCCATTGGCATCCATTACCCAGCCTTGGGCTTCTACAATTTGAGTAGGTTCATTGACAAAATTAACTTTCTGTAATTTTTTTTCTGTGTTTCGCTGCGCCTGAACAACGGCTCTTTTCTGAATACCGCCAGCACGATTCTGACTCTGTGGAGGGAGCGCGATCCAATCTGCTAGTACAGCATCATCAGCTATCAATGGCTCCGTGGGATCGGCTACTACTCCTCCACGTCCAGTGGTAATAAATGAATTTCTTGCTATTTTTCCACCAGAACTACAACTAGCAACAATTTGCCGCGAAGCATCAACCAGATTTACGGGCAATTCCACTAATCCTTTACTGGGGTCAGCATCCGGTGAGTTGATTTGTACAGTGCCATTTAATGAAGGGTTTTGCTGAGAAAATGCAGTTATGTCACTTGTTGATAGGTTATTCGGGTTTGTTTCGCCTGTTGTGTCAAGCCTCTCTACGGCTGCACCTGTGCGAGGCACAAAACCAAAAAGGTTCTTAGCGGTGATTGTGATTTTACCACCAGAGCCAGAGACGGCGTTGGCAGTGATATCGTTGTTTCCGAAGGGAGTGGCGACGATAAAGCCATTAGGTGCATTAATGGTGATATTACCGCCATCTCCATTATTCTTTGCATTAGTGGTTATTTGACTGTTACCGCGCATCAATAATAAGTCCCGTATCTGTAGTGAAATATTACTGCCGCGCCCTGATTTAGTATTAGATATAATTTGTCCTTTCTTATCCAGCAAGATGGAGTGAGTAGTTACATTGATTTCGCCTGATGTTTTTCCTTGGTTGCGTCCATCCCCTAAAACGCTTACGTTTATTTCAGCTCCATCCTGGACAATCAATTTCTCTGTAGTAATTGTCGCGTTCCCAGACTCGCCAAGTCCGAAAGTTTTAGCAGACAAGCTGCTAGGATCATCTTCTGCTGTGGTTCCAATTAGCTCTACGGACTCCAACGCATTAACAGTTACATTCCCTCCTGCTCCTTGAGATAGTGTAGCTTGTGAGTCCTCTATCAATGCACTAGAATCTGCTATAACTCTTGCTCCATCTTTAATACGCAATCTCCTAGTGTTGATTGTAATGTCACCAGCCTTTCCTTTACCAGCGGTTATACCAATTAATTCAGTAATAGCATTTGGCAAAGTGCTACCAATTAGCTCCACTGACTCGGAAGCATTCACGGTCAAATTCCCTGCTGCACCACTGCTTATAGTAGAAGTAGCTACTTTTGCACCGTCTTGAACAATTAATTTCTTAGCAGTAATTGTTAAGTCGTTGCCATTTCTGTCACCTTTAGTCTGACTTACCAAGCGCACACGCTGACCAGTTAGTTCAATGAAGTTGCCCTGCACCTTGATATTACCGCCACCTTCACCACTAGCATCTACCTGAGATGGAAATTCTTTACCGTCTGCAATTCGCTGGATTATTTGAATATTCTGGAAATTTTGGACACCTTCATATCCCAAACTCCAACCTTGGTCTATTGGTTTCAGAGTAACTAAACTATTATTAGCAACACTTCCTAGCTCAATTTGTCCGGATGCTGCTGTTAAATTTCCGCCCTCTAGAGTTATGTCACCACCTACAAATGCCAAAGTTCTGCCTTGATTTACTTTTAGACCAACAGGTTGTTGGAAGATATTAGTTGTGATCCCATCTTGACTATTAGCTGCTTGGGATTGATTGCGGATGGGAGCCGCAGTTGCTCCGAATTGTAAACCAATGGGAACACTTACTGTCAGCAGAGGTGTAGTTAGAGGTTCTGTGACACTAAATTTTGTCCCATCGGCAAAGTTAAGACTACTCGCTGTAGTTGCAATAAATGAACCACCGATGTTTAAAGAAGCATGAGTACCAAAAATAATCCCGTTAGGATTAATTAAAAACAGGTTAGCTGTACCGTTAGCTTTAAGAATACCATCAATATTAGAAATGGACTTACCCGTTACCCGACTAATAATGTTCTGAACACCCTCAGTATTTTTAAACTCAGCCGTAGTCCCATTAAGTACAGAAAACTCCTTAAAACTATGGAATAAGTTGCCTTCTAATCGGGTTCCACCTTCAATACTTGTGATATTCCCCTGTGTTGTAACTTGAGAATTATTAGGTAAAGTACCGTCTTGGGTGATTTGGGCAATAGCAGAAGTTCCAGAAAAAGCTACTGCCCCAGCTATTACAATTCCTAAACCTTTAAATCTGCTACAAAAAATACTCATACTCAATAATAAACTCCTATAAAAAAGTAACATTTACTAAATGTATCGTTACGCTATACCTCTACTCTATAAACTAACTATATCTATCTCAATCAACTACAATATTAAACTCGTTAATATGCGTTTTGGTATCTATTAGATAAGATTATCTTTATTGTTTAAAATAATAATGTAGAGGCACAAAAATATTTTACCTCTACAAAAATTTTATTTTACCTGTTTAAAAAGAATATTTTTCTCTTTAACTACTTATTAGATTGCTTGTCATTAGCACTGTTGTCAACTTTATTACTGAAAGATTACTGGTTGTTTTAGATATGCTTACCTTAGTATTAAGTTAACAAAACTGTTAGGGAGGGCACGGACAGTTAACAAAGTCGTGAACATCATTTGACCAACAAGTGCAACCTGATAGCCTAATATGCTTCCCTGGAATTACTAATGAAAATTGTGCAACTTGTTTGTCTTCACCAGCATCACTAGATTGGAGTTTAGTTAGATCAAGTGTGTACTGAAATTGAAGAACTTCTTGTCTTGAAATACCGTACTTGTTGAGTATCTTACCGAAGTTAGTATTCTTCAGAATCTCATACATTTCCTGTTGAATTTCGTCTTGTAACTTCTGTAATTTTTGAGAATCGATGGCTGCTTGCTGTGAAGTTTGAGATTCCATAAATTTTGCTCTCCTTGCAGACTGGTAAATGTGTAAACTTATTTTGTAATGTACTAAATTAACGTGAGTTTGATTAGTACAGTTTGGCAACGAAGGAATCAATAATACAAAGTCTAGAGTGTAACGAAAGCATTAAGTTTCTAACGCTCTTGTGAACTTTGATAATTATGAATTCAGCTTGACTAGTTATAATTACGCATGAGGTTACAAAACTTCATATATTTCTGCCGGATTTGCTTAAAGCATTCATAAATCTGGCTACTGACCGTTGACCGCTCAAGAGAATTGAGTAATTGATATCTCCTCAAGTCTCACACTCTGCTTGCGGTTTGGATAAGCCTACAGGCTTTATTAAGGCGATCGCTTGCATAAAGTCCATAGCGAATCAGCGATCGCACTGACACCGAAATTCAGTAGAAAAAGCGATCGCTCATATCAAGTTCTATTGCAAATCAGCGATGTCTACGATGGGCTACGGCAACGCACCAACAAAAGTTACGAGAATCTCAATTTTTAATTAGCACCGCAAGATGTCGCAACGAGCGAGGAGTTATGGGGCGATGCAGTGGGTACTTGAGCAACCAGAACCACATTCCCATTGGCATCTATTACCCAGCCTTGGGCTTCTACAATTTGAGCAGGTTCATTAACAGAATTAACCTTCTGTGATTTTTCTTCTGTGTTTCCCTGCGCCTGAATAACGGCTCTTTTCTGAATACCGCCAGCACGATTCTGACTCTCTGGAGGAAGGGCAATCCAATCTGCTAGCACTGCATCATCAGCTATCAATGGCTCTGTGGGATCGGCTTGTATTCCTCCACGCCCTGTAGTAAAAAACGAACTTCTTCCTATTTTTCCACCAGAACTACAACCAGCAGCAATTTGCTGCGAAGCATCAACCAGATTTACAGGTAGTTCCACTAATCCTTTACTAGGGTCAGCATCTGGTGAATTGATTTGTACAGTGCCACTTAATGAAGGATTTTGCTGAGAAAATGCCGTGATGTCACTTGTTGGTACGTTATTCGGGTTTATATCTTTTGGATCGAATATCTCCACCTCTGCACGGGTGCGTGGCACAAATCCAAAGATATTCTTAGCGGCGATCGCAATTTTACCACCAGAACCAAAGTTGGCGTTAGCGGTAATATCGCTATTTCCCAAAGGAGTGGCGACGAGGAAGCCATTAGGTGCATTGATGGTGATATTACCGCCAGTTTTATCACCTCCGGCATTAGTAGAAATTTGACTGTTGCGACGCATCAGTAATAAATCCCGCACTTGTACCCCAATGTCACCGCCCTTACCTGACTCACTATTAGATGTGAGTTTTCCTTTATCCAGCAGGATGGAACGAGCATTTATATTGAGTTCGCCTGCTAGACCAAAATTGGGTACACCCCCTTGATAGTTAACATTTTTTCGAGCTTCACTGCTCACAGTTATTGCCGCCCCATCTTTGATAACCAATTGCCCTGTAGTTAGAGTCAAGTTACCGCCATTTCCAGGCCCTTGAGTGCCAGCAAACAAGCTACTGAGCCTAGAACCATTTGCTGAGGTTCCGATTAATTCTACGGACTCAGAGGCATTCACTGTCAAATCTCCTCCATTTCCGGTAGCTGGTATAAATTGGTTAGAAAAACGCCCAAGTATACCCTCAGAACTTGTTGATATTGCTGCCCCTCCCTCGATACGCAACTTTCCAGTATTAACTATTATGTTGCCAGCATTTGGAGCGCCAAAAGTTGCACTAAATAATCCACTGGATATTAAATCACTACCATCTGGTAAGGGAGAAATGGGGATGCCTGCAATTAGTTCTACGGAATCTGAGGCGTTGATGGTCAATTGTCCGGCCAATCCCGAACCAAGATTGAACATTACAACTTGCGCTCCATCTTTGACAATCAACTTTCTAGTAGTGATATTTATATCTCCAGAGTTTCCAGTGTCGAGAGTTCCAGTAGACAAGAACGCATTTAGTCCAAGTTCTACAGACTCAGAAGCGTTCACTGTTAAATTTCCTCCTGGTTGCGCTCCCAGAGTCAGAGCCAAAATTTGTGAACCGTCACTTACCAGTACGCGCTGTCCTTGCAAGTGGATATTACCGCCACCTTTGCCACTGGTATCTACAGTAGATGGAATCTGACTTTGCTGGGTTAGTTGAATGTTCTGAAAATTTTGAACACCCTCATATCCTAATGCCCAACCTTGATTCGTTGAATTCAGACCAACCAAACTATTGCCAGCAACGCTTCCTAACTCAATTCTTCCCCCACTTGCCGTTAAATTTCCGCCCTCTAGGGTTATATCACCACCTATCAGTGCTAAAGTTTTGCCTTGCTGCACCTGTAGACCAACACCTTGTCCGAAGGTATTAATTGCATTATTGGGACTTGCTTGGGATTGATTGCGGATGGGCGCCGCATTTGTTCCAAATTGTAAACCTATAGGAACATTTTCTGTGAGTAGAGGTGTAGTTTGAGGTGATGTAGCACTAAAGCTTGTACCATCAGCAAAGTTCAAACTACTCGCCGTACTCGCCACAAATGAACCGCCAATATTTAAAGAAGCATTGGGCCCAAAAACAATGCCGTTAGGATTAATCAAAAATACGTTGGCTGCACCGTTAGCTTTGAGAATGCCATCTATATTAGAAACAGAATTGCCTGTCACCCGACTGATGATGTTCTGAATATTGATTGCATTGTTGAAATGGGCTGTCCTTCCCGCAGAGATAGAAAATTTTTCAAAGCTATGGAGCAAGGTTGTACCACGAACTGCTCCACCATCAATCTGGTCCATAGGCTGACCATCGATTAGCTCTGGTGTAATGATTGAACTTTCAGATCCAAGTGTGGCATCTTTTTGAATTTGAGCTAGAGCAAAACTCTCAGCAAAAATGAGCACTTTAGCAATTACTAAAGTACTCACGATTCCTAACTTCCAGTGGCAACTGCTTCGATTTTGAGACATGAAAAACTGGCGCTCAAAACATCAGAGTTTATGAAAATACTGCTTTTTGCTAAGTAGTGATGTTAGTACGTTGATGTTATTTCTGTAACCTAAATACTACATAAAAGCAAAGTTTAGTATTTTTACATTCACTAGAATAAACTCTTTGCAGTCCGAAGATTAAATTATTTAGCAGTAACAGCCTAAAGGGCTACCAGTTGATGGGCAAGGGATACACAATGCTTTTTTGACTAACACAATTTCTGGTATTGAAGGTCTTGAAGTTTCTGGTAATAATGCATTGGGTTGCTGTTCATCAACTGCATCATCAGATTTGAGTTGATTGGGGTCGAGATTACATTGCCAATGAATTCTCAAGACTCTATATTCTAATAAGCCGTACTTTTCAAGCACTGAATGTAAGTCAGCGTTTTCTAGGCTTTGATCCATTTTCTGCTGAATTTCTTCTTGTAACTGCTGTAATATTTGAGGATCTATGACTTGTTGAGAACTCATGAGTGTTTTCGTTCCTGACGGGAGGTGTATAATTATTGCTTCAGTTTAGTTAGCAATGATTACGGTCAGTGTTACAAAAGTTCATAATTTTCCTGCGGGATTTTCTTTACAGCTATTTTTAACTAATACCAATTCAAATTATTTCTTGTTGAGTGGGCATCTCGTCTAGTAACTAAATCGGGCTTTTACTTACCGCCTTCCCCACTAATTCTTAATCCCTGTCGCAGCAATACCCTGAAGAAATTGACGCTGACCGATGAGAAATAATACCATCACTGGAATTGTGGCTATTGTTACTGCTGCCATCATCAAGGGCCAATTATTCGTAAATTGCTCCTGAAACTCAGCCAACGCTAGTTGCACTGTCCTTAATTCTGGTCTTGTCGTAAACACTAGAGGCTTAAATAAATCATTCCACTCACCAATGAAGGTGAACAAAAACAGCGTCAGCAATGCCGGACGGGCTAAAGGTAACATCACCCGCCACAAAATTTGCAGTCGGTTCGCCCCATCTATCGCTGCGGCTTCCTCTAACTCTACAGGAATTGTCTGGAAATACTGACGTAATAAGAAAATTCCATATCCGCTAACCGCAGTGGGTAAAATCAGCGCCCAGTATGTATTTATCAGGTGTCCCCACTTCAATACCAAAAAGATGGGAATCACCAATAACTGAAAGGGAATTACTAAAGTTGCTAAAACGACTAATAGCAGTGCTTGGCGTCCCCGAAACTTCAATCGTGCTAGGGCGTAACCAGCTAAAGCAGAAGTGACAATCTGAAACGCCGTCACAGCGATCGCTACCAAGGTAGAATTAGCAAACGCGAGCAAAAATTTTCCTTGTTGCCACGCAACGCGGTAATTTGCTAAAGACCAGTTATTTTTGAACAAATTTTCTGGGCTAGCGGATGTCGGTGCAAAGGAGGTGAGAAAGACCACAAACAATGGTAGTAAAACGATAAATGCCCCTAGCAGTAAGATTACTAGGCTCAAAAAATCGCTAGATTTCAGATTCGGGTTTGATTTGAACATAAACTTAAACTGCAAAGCATTTATTTCGCTAGTACTAGAACATTGCCCCCAGCAACAATTAATCTATAAACATAGTCTACTTGTTAAGTTAAATTAAACCACAGTAATTGTTACTCTTAGTTCATAGGGAAAATCAATACTTGGTGTCAAATAACTCAGGTTTACAGGAGTAAAGATAACTATGCAGCAGCTTGCAGACCAATTTAAAGAATTAGATTTCAAAAGCGAAACATACAAAGATGCTTATAGCCGGATTAATGCGATTGTGATTGAAGGGGAACAAGAAGCCCATGAAAATTACATCACATTAGCCCAACTGCTGCCAGAATCTCATGATGAATTGATTCGCCTCTCCAAGATGGAAAGCCGACATAAGAAAGGATTTGAAGCTTGTGGGCGGAATTTGGAAGTTACCCCAGATTTGCAATTTGCCAAGGAATTTTTCTCTGGACTACACCAGAATTTCCAAACAGCAGCGGCGTCCGGAAAGGTCGTCACTTGTCTGTTGATTCAGTCTTTGATTATCGAATGTTTTGCGATCGCAGCATATAACATTTACATTCCCGTTGCCGATGCTTTTGCCCGCAAAATCACGGAGGGAGTAGTAAAAGATGAGTATAGCCACCTCAACTTTGGAGAAGTTTGGTTGAAAGAACACTTCACAGAATCCAAAGCTGAACTTGAACTAGCAAATCGCCAGAACCTACCCATCGTCTGGAAAATGCTCAACCAAGTAGAGTGTGATGCCCACACAATGGCAATGGAAAAAGATGCTTTAGTAGAAGACTTTATGATTCAATACGGTGAAGCATTAAGTAACATAGGCTTCACGACTCGCGACATCATGCGCTTGTCAGCCTACGGACTCATCGCCGCTTAAAAAAGTTAGGAGTGAGGAATGATTAGTGAGAAATTATGAATCGTACTCCTAACTCCTAACTCCTAACTCTACTAAATTCCACGCCTCAAAACAGCATAAGCCTAATAATCACTACATGTTTGGTCTAATTGGACATCTGACTAGTTTAGAACACGCTCAATCGGTAGCTCAAGAATTGGGATACCCAGAATATGCCGATCAAGGGCTAGACTTTTGGTGCAGCGCCCCACCGCAAATTGTCGATAGCATTATTGTCACTAGTATAACTGGGCAACAAATTGAAGGACGGTATGTAGAATCTTGCTTTTTGCCAGAGATGCTTGCTAGTAGGCGCATCAAAGCTGCAACACGCAAAATCCTCAACGCGATGGCCCATGCACAAAAGCATGGCATTAACATTACAGCTTTAGGCGGATTTTCCTCGATTATTTTTGAAAACTTTAAGTTAGACCAATTTAGCCAAGTCCGCAACATTAAACTAGAGTTTGAACGGTTCACTACAGGAAACACACATACTGCATACATTATTTGTAAGCAGGTGGAAGAAGCCTCAAAACAATTGGGAATCGATCTGTCAAAAGCGACTGTTGCTATATGTGGCGCAACTGGAGACATTGGTAGTGCAGTTACCCGCTGGCTAGATGCGAAAACAGATGTCAAAGAACTTCTGTTGATCGCCCGCGACCAAGAACGCCTCAAAGAACTGCAAGGCGAACTGGGGCGAGGAAAAATCATGGGTTTGACAGAAGCACTACCTGAAGCTGACATTGTAGTTTGGGTTGCGAGTATGCCCAGAGGCGTGGAAATCGACCCAGCCACTTTGAAACAACCCTGTTTATTGATTGATGGTGGCTATCCGAAAAACTTAGCAACAAAAGTTCAGCATCCTGGTGTATATGTGTTAAATGGTGGCATTGTAGAGCATTCCTTGGATATTGACTGGAAAATTATGAAAATCGTCAATATGGACGTGCCAGCCCGCCAGTTGTTTGCTTGTTTTGCCGAATCAATGCTGTTGGAATTTGAGAAGTTATACACGAACTTTTCCTGGGGACGGAATCAGATTACCGTAGACAAAATGGAGCAGATTGGTAAGGTATCAGTGAAACATGGATTTAGACCGCTGTTGGTTTAGTCATTGGTCATTGGTCATTGGTTATTAGTCATTGGTCATTAGTCATTGGTCATTTGTTATTTGCACAAAGGACAAAGGACAAAGGACAAAAGACAAAAAACAAAGGATAGATAACTTATAACTCGTACTTATAAACCCTACGATGGCAACTACCGAGCGTAAACCGTTACTGTTAGATTTTGAAAAGCCCCTAGCAGAACTTGCAACCCGAATCGATCAAATTCGGCAACTTGCAGAAGAAAATGGCGTAGATGTTTCTGGTCAAATTCGTCAACTAGAAGCACGCGCCATGCAACTACGTGAGGAAATTTTCACTAGTCTATCCCCGTCCCAGCGATTACAAGTCGCTCGTCATCCGCGTCGCCCCAGTACTCTCGATTACATTCAGGCAATTAGTGATGAATGGATGGAATTGCATGGCGATCGCTGTGGTGGTGACGATCCGGCTTTAGTTGGTGGTGTTGGTCGTCTGAGTGGACAACCTGTGGTGATGTTGGGTCATCAAAAAGGACGCGATACTAAAGACAATATTGCCCGTAACTTTGGAATGCCTTACCCTGGCGGCTATCGCAAAGCTATGCGGTTGATGGAACACGCCAATAAGTTTAGTATGCCGATACTAACTTTTATCGACACACCAGGAGCTTGGTCTGGGGTAGAAGCAGAACACCAAGGTCAAGGAGAAGCGATCGCCTACAACTTACGGGAAATGTTCTGTTTGGATGTGCCAATTATCTGCACAGTTATCGGTGAAGGTGGTTCTGGCGGCGCACTCGGTATTGGTGTAGGCGATCGCCTACTCATGTTTGAACACTCCGTTTATACCGTCGCCACTCCCGAAGCCTGCGCTGCAATTTTGTGGAAAGATGCCGCTAAGGCTCCCCAAGCCGCTGTGGCGCTAAAAATTATTTCCCATGACCTGAAAAAGTTGGGAATTATCGACCAAATACTGCCTGAACCTACTGGTGGCGCTCATTCCGACCCCTTAAAAGCCGCTACTACTCTTAAGCAAGTGCTGATGGAAAACTTAGACGAACTCAATCGTTTAACCGCTCCAGAACGCCGCCAACTGCGCTATGAAAAATTCCGCAAAATTGGTGTTTTTACAGAAGTTGCCCACTAAAGCAACTCTATAATGATAGATTAGCAAAACAGCAATGCTATAATTGCCTATGTGCTTAAAGATTTTTAACAATCTAGCCATAGGCATTTGCATTTTTTGCAAGTCTACTCAACTTGATTGAGTGGGTTTTGTATTATGTAAATAATCTAATCTGAATGCACGATGTACCGCGTGGTTTCCCAGGCAACAATTTGTTGTCTTTACTATTAAAAACCACAATATGGTTAGTGTTGTGCGGAATCATAACATCTGTTTAATGAAAATCATCAGATTTTTAGATTCCTTTAATCTATGCAAACCGAGAAGTGTGAATAATGGGCTGGTAATAGGTTTTGGGAACTGTCAAAAAATTGGGAGACACCATGAGTGTTGAGCAAAAACGACGCGCCCTGATTACTGGGGCAAGTAGTGGAATTGGGAAAGCAACGGCTTTAGCCTTTGCCAAAGCTGGAATAGATGTTGCCTTAGTCAGCCGTTCTTTGGATAAGTTGGAGGCGGTAAGAGAAGCCGTAGAGCATACTGGGGTGGAAGCGAAAGCTTACGCTGTAGATTTAGCGCAGATTTCTGAAGTCAAAGACAAGATCCAAGCGATCGCCCTTGACTTCGGTGATATAAACATTCTGGTAAACAATGCTGGCATCGCTTATACAGGCGCTTTGAGCGAAATCCCTCTAGAGAACTGGCAGCAGGTAATTGACTTGAATCTCACCAGTGTGTTTCAGTGCATTGTGGGGATTTTACCTTCAATGCGCGATCGAGGCACAGGCACAATTATCAACGTTGCCTCAATTGCCGCCAAGCAACCCTTTCCCGGTTGGGGAGCATACAGCGTCAGCAAAGCTGGTTTGATAGCCCTCTCTCAAACCCTGGCACAAGAAGAACGCATTCACGGCATTCGTGTCACAGCTATTTGTCCCGGCGCAGTCAATACCGAACTTTGGGATACAGAAACAGTCCATGTCAACTTAGACCGTTCCAAAATGTTAACCCCGGAAATTGTGGCTCAATCAATTCTCTACACAGTTCTGTTACCACAACAGGCAGTGATTGATGAATTGACTCTGATGCCCAGCGCTGGCGCACTCTAATTAGTCCTTCGTCCTTTGTCCTTTGTCTTTTGTCTTTTGCAAAAGACCAATGACTAATGACTAATGACTAATGACTAATGACTAAACCATAACCAAGACTGAATCATGACTATTGCTAGTTCCAACGGTTCCAATTGCTCTCAATCGCCTCTGATTCCCGATTTGGCAGAAGCCATAACTCCTAGACCCGATCGCAACACCCACAACGGGCGACAACCGGATGTGTTCCCGCCAACAGAGGAACAGATGGAGGAAATGAAAGACGCCGTGCGGACACTAATACTGGGAGTTGGTGAAGACCCAGAACGCGAAGGACTCCTAAAAACACCCAAACGAGTAGCCGAAGCAATGCGGTTTCTGACCAGTGGCTACAACCAATCTCTTGAAGAACTTGTTAACGATGCCATCTTTGATGAAGGGCATAGCGAGATGGTACTTGTTAGAGATATTAACTTCTTTAGTCTGTGCGAACACCACATGCTGCCATTTATGGGTAGAGCGCACGTTGCTTATATTCCCAACCAAAAAGTTGTTGGACTGAGTAAGCTGGCCCGGATTGTTGAGATGTATTCCCGTCGCTTACAAGTACAAGAGAGACTAACCCGCCAAATTGCTGAAGCAATCCAGACGATTCTTGAACCTCAAGGCGTTGCTGTAGTGATGGAAGCTAGCCACATGTGCATGGTAATGCGTGGCGTTCAAAAACCAGGTTCTTGGACTGTTACTAGCGCAATGGTTGGTGTGTTTGAAGAGGAACATAAAACCCGCGAAGAATTTTTTAACTTAATTCGCCACCAACCAGCATTTTTTTAAGTGCTGAGTTAGGAGTTAGGAGTTAGGAGTTAATTCACAACTGATAACTCCTAATTTCTAAGTAACTCAACGTGAGTTCGACGAGTGCTATTTTGACCTCTCCCCCAGCCCCTCTCCTACCAGGAGCTACGGTGTACACACATCTCTAAAAATCCTACCCACCCAATATTTCTGTTCAAGTGAAAGTCCCACACTGAGCAAATATCCCGCCCGGAACTTTAGTTCCGGGCTGATAGTTAAAGTCTTCTAAAAGAAGACTAAACTAAATTTCTTGTTTAGTCTTCTTTTAGAAGACTTTCGTTATGAGACTCGGAATAAATTCCGAGGCGGGATAGATACACTGCACCAACACTTGTGTGTACACCGTAGCCTACCAGGAGAGGGGAGCAAAAACTTTTCTTTTCTCGTTACTCCTCCCTTGCCTTTTAGGAGAAGGAGGCTGTCCGGGAGAGGTCTGTCGAACTCACGTTAACTCAATGTTCTTGAGACTGTGAAATAGGAGCGCTACTTTATCTAAATCCTTATCTCCTGGTGTCCGTTCCACACCACTAGATAAATCAATGCCGTTAGGATTAACCTGATTTAGGGCTTCCACAATATTATCGGCTGTTAGTCCTCCTGCTAAAAACCAAGGACAACTAGGGCTAAATTGTTCTAGCATCGTCCAATCTAAAGTTTTGCCTGTACCACCTAGTTGTTGCGGATGGTAGGCGTCAAGTAGCAAAGTATCTATAAATTTGGTGTAATCAACCGCTGTGTCAAGATGCTCAAGACTACGAATTCTCAGTGCTTTAATAATTTCGACATTGGGTAAAACTTGACGTAATTGGTAGCAAAAATTTGTTGATTCATCTCCGTGCAACTGCACACCAGTCAATCCAGAATCAGCAACTATCTGACTGATTTCAGCGATACTAAGATTGGCAAAAACCCCAATTTTATCAATATTTGCCGGTAGTTCTGCCACTGCTGCCCGAATTTGGGATGTAGTCACGTAACGAGGTGAGTTTGGCACACAAATAAATCCTAGTGCCGTTGCGCCTAGAGAGGCGATCGCTATAGACTGCTGTGGTTGAGTAATGCCGCAAATCTTAACGCGCATAAAAATTTAACAAATTTAAAATAATATCAACAAATTCTAAATTATCTGAAAAACTTTTGTGCCTTGGTAATTTTATAATCTTGTAGGTCTACATTTTAGGAGACAAAAGCTTGATTTCATTTATTTTACTAGCAGCAGCTGAAACTGTTCCCGCAACACCTGCGTGGAATCCTACAGTGGGCATTATCATCAGCATCAGCAGCTTAGTAATGGTTTTACTAAGTACTAGGATTGAAAAACCCCTAGTTGGCCCCAAGTTCCCTATTCTGCCGATTAGTATTCCAACATTCGTTGCAGCAATGGCTTTTGGTCATATTATTGGCGTTGGCATCGTTTTAGGATTGACTAACATCGGTCGTCTATAGTTTTGTGATGACAGAGGTGTTACTTGTAACCCCACTGTCAATGCAAAATTCCTAAAAATGATTTTGGGCAGGGGGAGTAGGGGGTGAAAAAGGGAATAGGTTACAGGGTAAAGGGTATAGATTAATTACTCCCTGTTACCTGTTACCTCTCACCTTTACCCTAACCTCATGCCCAATTCCCAATTCCAGAGTTTTGCCCACAGGCATTAATTGTCTATTCTAGAAATAAGAGCATTTCGTCACTTGTTACTACCGAATTGATGCTCAATATAAATGTGTATACGAATATGCATAGGATCTCGGTATAAAAAGTACTGGCGATATCTAGTTTTAGGGCAGTGTAATGCAAACAAATTGGAGAATTGGGTCATTATTTGGAATTCCCCTGTTTTTAGACCCGTTATGGTTTGTGATTTTAGGGTTGGCAACCTTGAATTTTGGGGTAGCTTACCAAGAATGGGGGCCTGTTATAGCTTGGAGTGCTGGCATAGTTATGGCACTGCTGCTATTTGCTTCGGTGCTATTGCATGAGTTGGGTCATAGCTTGGTAGCCCGATCGCAAGGTATTAGAGTTAATTCAATTACCCTATTTATGTTTGGCGGGATTGCTGCCATTGAAGAAGAATCTAAAACTCCTTTTAAAGCCTTTCAAGTAGCGATCGCTGGGCCTTTGGTGAGCATCATCCTATTTGTCCTGCTCCGTCTGACAGCTTTTATGATACCTGATACTAATCCCCTCAGTGTCATGGTCGGAGATTTGGCAAGAATTAACTTAGTGGTGGCTCTATTTAACTTGATTCCCGGCTTACCTCTAGATGGAGGGCAAGTGTTAAAAGCAGCATTATGGCAAATCACAGGTAATCGTTTTCAAGCCGTACACTTGGCTGCAAAATCTGGGCAAATATTGGGTTATGCTGCGATCGCTTTCGGATTTGTTGTAGATTTCGTCACCAGAGAGTTAGTACTTGGTTTGTGGATTGCGCTGTTAGGTTGGTTTGCTGTCCGCAACGCTAACACCTATGACAACATGACTACATTGCAAGAAAGCCTACTCAAAGTGGTGGCGGCCGATGCGATGACTCGTGACTTTCGCGTAATTGATGCTGACCAGACATTGCGTTCCTTTGCCGATTTATACCTCCTAGAAACCAATCCCTCACAGGTTTATTTTGCCGCTTCTGATGGACGTTACCGGGGTCTAGTTTCCATTGACGATTTCCGTTTAACCCAAAGGAGTGAATGGGAAACCGAAACTTTACACAGCATAGTGCATCCACTGACAGAAATACCTACTGTCACAGAATCAACAGCGATCGCTGAGGTTATTAACAAGCTAGAAAATGAGCAGTTACCGAGAATTACCGTCCTTTCTCCGGCTGGTGCTGTAGCTGGTGTAATCGATCGGGGAGATATTGTGCGATCGCTGGTAGAAAAGTTAAATTTGCAGATCACCGATGCTGAAATTAAGCGCATCAAGGAAGAAGGTAACTATCCACCAGGGTTGCAACTGGGAGTAATCGCGAAATCAACTACAAATTAAACGTCACACCCTCGTCATAGGTTTGCAATAGATACGTCAAAAGCGTGTGTGATATTTAATTTGGTATTTGGTTACAAAATGCTTTTTTTGGGTAAAAGGTAGGAAGATTTCCTACCTTTTTTATTTTTCAAAGTATGGCATTACCAAACAGCCCATCGTAGACATCGCCTCAGATGATGGGAAATTATTAAAACTTCAAGTTTAAAGCGAGTAAAATGTAAGTACGTGATATACTACGTCTCTCACTTACCCTGGTTTTATGGCACTGCCAATTGTTGCAATTATCGGACGCCCAAATGTGGGCAAATCCACCCTGGTTAATCGACTCGCCGGGGAACAAACGGCGATTGTCCATGATGAACCAGGAGTGACACGCGATCGCACTTATCTACCAGCTTTCTGGAATGGTCGCGAATTTTTAGTGGTAGACACCGGTGGTTTAGTTTTTAATGATGATACCGAATTTTTACCACTGATTCGCCAACAGGCAATGACAGCCCTTACAGAAGCGTGTGCCGCTATTTTTGTCGTCGATGGTAAAACAGGGCCGACATCGGCAGATTTAGAAATCGCCGAATGGATGCGCCAACAACCCGTACCTGTGCTACTAGCTGTAAATAAATGTGAATCCCCAGAACAAGGCTTAATGCAAGCTGCCGAATTTTGGGAATTGGGATTGGGCGAGCCTTACCCCATCTCCGCGATTCATGGCAGTGGTACAGGAGAATTACTCGACGAGTTAGTTAATCACATCCCTGCTATTGAAGACATAGTAGAAACAAATGAAATCAAAGTAGCAATTGTGGGACGCCCAAATGTGGGCAAATCGAGCTTACTCAATGCTTTTGTCGGGCAAGAAAGGGCAATTGTCAGCCCGATTTCCGGCACAACCCGCGATGCTATTGATACTGTCATTGAACGAGCCGGACAAACCTACCGCTTGATTGATACCGCCGGCATTCGTAAAAAGAAACACATCGAATACGGGACAGAATTTTTTAGTATTAACCGGGCTTTCAAAGCGGTTCGCCGCGCTGACGTGGTTTTATTAGTCATAGATGCTTTAGATGGAGTCACCGAGCAAGACCAAAAATTAGCTGGGCGGATTATCGAAGATGGTCGAGCTTGCATCATCGTCGTTAATAAGTGGGATGCTGTCGAAAAAGACTCTTACACAATTTACGATTACGAAAAAACTCTGCAATCACGGTTACATTTTACCGAATGGGCAGAAACAATTTTTGTAAGTGCCTTGTCAGGACAACGAGTAGAAAAGATTTTAGAATTGGTGAAAACGGCGGCTGAATCACACAAACGCCGTGTCAGCACATCAGTTATTAACGAAGTCTTAACAGATGCCGTCAGTTGGCATTCACCGCCGGCATCTCGTAGTGGGCGTCAAGGGAAGATTTATTATGGTACACAAGTAAGCAGCCAACCACCAACGATCGCCCTATTTGTCAACGACTCGAAACGCTTTAATGACAACTATCGCCGCTACATTGAACGGCAATTTCGTCAACAGCTAGGATTTAAAGGCACGCCAATTATTTTGCTGTGGCGGAGCAAGAAAGTCCGTGATGCCGAAAGTGGTAATGTTAATAGAGCAACTCGCGTCAAAATAAGTTAGGAGACGCGATGAATCGCGTCTGTACAAGAGAGATGGGATTAATCGCGTCTGTACAAGAGTTATGAGTTAAAGTCAAAATTGCTAACTATAGAACCCTATCGACTTGAGTTTGATAGCGGCAGAAGGTGAAAGTTATGAGTTAAAGTCAAAACTCCTAACTCCTAACTCCTAACTCCTAACTCCTAACTCTAAAATGGATTTATTGCGATCACTGCCACTTGGACTTTATTTAGAACAACCCCAAACTTGGCTACATAAAATCGATCCGCGAGTCAAGTTCGCTTGGTTGATGAGCTTTTTAACTAGCTATGTTTTAGCCAACAACAATTGGCGGGTGCTGCTGGTGGTAATTTTGATTATTGCCACCTTGATTGCGAGAATTCCTCGACGCGTATGGCAGCAGCAAATGGGTTGGCTATTAATGCTATCGTTTTTTGTGCTGGCGATCGCAGCCATTAGTCCTGATGGTCTGGGTATAGATTATCAGTCACGTTTGCCAGCTAACGAACAAATCTTAACCCAGCCAGCAAACTCTAATAATATTCAAGAGCCAGCCCCTGAGAAAAAAGCATACAGCTACGTGCTATTTCACAAAGGCCCGGTTAAAGTGACTCGCTATTCATTGAGTTTGGCAGTACGCCTGAGTACACTTATCTTTACCGTTATTTACAGCACTAACCTCTATCTGCTGACAACCGCACCAGAAGAAATCACATCTGGCATAGAAAGCTTAATGCAACCCTTGCGACGCTTCAAGTTGCCTGTCACAGAAATCGCTTTAACTTTAACCTTGTCCTTGCGCTTCATTCCCTTGGTTTTAGAAGAAGTGCAAAACTTATTTCGCTCCGTAATGACAAGGGCAATTAATTGGAAAAAGCTGGGATTGAAAGGAGCATTCAAGGTTTGGATGACAGTTGCAGAGAGACTTTTAGAAAATCTACTTTTACGAGCCGACCAAATGGCAAATGCCATGATGGTGCGGGGTTTTACCAGTCCCAACGAGCATCGAGTCCAGTGGCACGATTTACGATTAAAAGGGCGTGACTGGTTGGCGATCGCAACTTTAATCTTATTCTGGGGAATACGACTAGCTATAGGAACTCAGGCGTAATTTTGCACCGAGATAAAGGTAAGAGATAATACAGCAGAATTCAGGAGCAAGACCGGAGACGCTCCGCCTCCGGTCAGAAGTAAAACATTAAATTGCCGTCTCTACCAAAGACTAATTATTGTAGAGACGGCGATTCATCGCGTCTCTTGCCTTAACCGAACCGTATTGAGCTATAGGTATAGCAACCGCCAAGGCGGTTAAGCCGCTGTGTGAAGCACAGCTTCCATCGCATCTCTCAGACAGCCAAATTGAATTATTTGCTTACGAATTCGGCTTTTTAACCATGACCAACATCGCTCAATTTTGTTAAGCTCGG
>NZ_JAVRBQ020000034.1:0-85643 GCF_034531215.2 Nostoc sp. ChiSLP03a | reverse complement strand
TAATGTGAAGTTACACATATCTAGATCCCCCTAAATCCCCCTTTTTAAGGGGGACTTTGATATGTTTTTCTGGTTCCTCCCTTTATAAGGGGGGCTAGGGGGGATCGAATTCTATGCAGCTTTATAAAAAATTGGTATTAGCTGTAGATGTTCAACCAGAAATGTTGGAAATTATTGAGTTATTCAAAAAAGAGAAAAATATCACCAATATTGAGCCTGTTTTAGCCACTTTTACTGACCCTAATTTACCATCTGAAAGTATCGATTTAGCTTTGATGTTAGATGCTTATCATGAACTTGAGTATCCCCAAGAAGTGATGCAAGGAATTGTGAAAGCACTTAAACCAGGTGGGAAGGTAGTGCTGGTTGAGTATCAGGGTGAAAATCCTTTTATTATGATTAAACGTCTGCACAAAATGACTCAAAAACAAGTCCGTAAAGAAATGCAAGCTGTTGGTTTGGTTTGGCGAGAAACTAAAAACTTGTTACCTCAACAGCATTTAATGGTGTTTAAGAAACCCGATACTAATTCGTAATTAAGGTGTCAAGCGATAATAAAGTAAGACTCCTTGCTAGAGCAGAAAATCATGGTCAACTTATCATTCAAGCAGCGAATTCCTTATTTAGAAAATGGCGATCGCCTTACTCGCTATGAATTTGAGCGACGCTATCAAGCAATGCCCCGTCATCAAAAGGCAGAATTAATTGAAGGAGTTGTATACTTGGCATCCCCATTACGCTTTGAAAGTCATGCTGAACCACATGGCCATCTTATCGGTTGGTTGTGGACTTACCAAATTGCCACTCCTGGTGTGAGATTAGGAATTGAGCCAACAGTCCGCTTAGATCGAGACAATGAACCGCAACCAGATGGAGTGTTATTAATCACACCAACATCCCAAGGACAATCTCGTTTGAGCGATGATGATTACATCGAAGGTGCGCCAGAACTGGTAATAGAGATAGCAGCTAGCAGCGTTGCTATTGATTTACATGACAAGAAAAAAGTTTATGGTCGTAATGGAGTCAAAGAATATATTGTTTGGCAAATATTTGAAAACAAATTAGATTGGTTTAGCCTGCAACAAGGAGAATATATATCCTTAGAAGTGGACGCAGATGGAATTATCAAAAGTCAAGTGTTTCCTGGTTTGTGGTTGTCAATATCCGATTTAATTGCTGGCAATATGCAGCAAGTATTGGCTGTATTACAGTTGGGATTAAATTCACTAGAACATCAAATATTTATGCAGCAGTTGTCTGATGAAGGAAGATAGTTAGTCAAAATACATCCGTCTGAATAGTTAAAGAATCAGGGAAACATTTAATGACTATTTTGGCATCAGTCTATTTTTTGAGGAATGAGACTGGCGCTTTTGGTTGCACTATCCCAAACAATCCAGTTAAGAGAATTATCTAAATCATCGGGGCTGTTTGCAACTTTGAAATATAGCTTTTCTTCACGTTTTCTTTCAATAGCAAAGTCGGCATTTTGAGCATAAGAGACTATAAAACCTTTGTCTCGTAAACAATACATCGCCCAGGCTTTCAATGATTGCTTGTATGGTTCGTGTGGAATTGGTGGTTTTGTAATTGTGTCTTCAATTACTTTAAATATTTCCGTGAGTTTGGCGGTCATAGTAGATACTTTTGTTATTACCCTTAAGTTAACTAGCTTCTGGATCGCAACGAATTTCAATCATAAAGCCATCTGGATCGTAAAAATACACTCCTCTACCAGTAGGACGAGTGACTGGGCCATGTGCGATCGCTATTTTATTTTCTCTAATTACTGTCACCGCGCGATCGAATAACTGCAGATCGATGTCAAAGGCTAGATGGTAAGCCCTAGTGAAGGTCTTTTCGGGGTCTGGATTTGGTGGCGATAATTCTGGTTCTCCAAATAAATCTAGAATTGTACCATCAGGAGTGATGAAGTTGGCTACTTTCCCAGATGCGACTAGTTCCACTAGGGTTGCGGGTACTTCGTCACCTGTGAGTTCGTGTAAACCCAGGATTGTGCCATAAAAATAGCGCGAGGCTTGCATATCCTTGACGTTGAGAGCAATGTGATGTACTCTACGCAGACTTCCTGGTGCAATAACACTGTTTAGAGATTGGGTGCTAGATAGCATAATTAACAAAATCTCAATACTTAGATAGAAGTTGAACTTTTTTTGAAAGTTTACTATTCCTAATAAAAATCTATCATGGCTTTTAACTATTCTTTAGACTTTAAAAATCTTGATTTTCGCCAACATCCTGAACTCTATCGCGTTGGCAAGGGTGAACAGGGTGTACTTTTGGTTGAACCATACAAATCAGAAATTCTTCCTTACTGGCGGTTCAAAACTCCTGATATTGCTAGAGAGTCGAGTGAGAAAATTTACGAGCTTTTTCTTGATTATTTAGAGAAAAATGATTTTGTGGGAGCCGATATGGCACGGAAATTTATCCAAATGGGTTATACTCGCTCCCGCCGTTATGCTAATCATAAAAGCGGTAGGAAGTATAAACAAAATTCGGAAGATTCAGGTTCTAAAAAAGAGATTCTTCCCTATGAAGTAGATCCAGTGAAAGCCGAGTCAGCAGCAATATTTAAAGCTAAGTGGGTAGAAGCAAAGACAAACGAGAAATATCAAGAGCTTTTAGCCAAACATAAGCAGATGTATGAAGTAGATTAGTGACTTTCGTAGGGTGCGTTAGCAAAGTAACGCACCTTACCAAACAGCTAATGAGTCTTTTATACTCGTGAACGAGTCTTTTATACTCGTGAATGAGTCTAGAGGACTGATTGCAGAAACTTTTTACATTCTCGCCAATTAATTTAAGATTAACGCGATCGCATTTCCCCACTTAGCGATCCAATACTAATCATAGTTGCCTAAGAAGATGTTTGAAAAGTGCCGTATAGCATATTAAATTTTGACATTCCCCCCCAACTCCCCTTAGAAAGCAAAAGATTATATGTTTCCAGGTAAATAGGAAAGGTAACTAAGATTATTAAATTTTTTGTTGAACTGTTCAAAAGTCTTATCGCCGATATTCGTCGCCGCAATCGCCGATTAGCTGGTACAAATCGCGTGATTGGCGAGATACTGCATTGATGCGATCGCGATCGTCTTCATCTAAACTAAAACTAAATACTTTGGCGTTATCTTCTATATGTTCAGATACTCCAAGTCTGGCACCAACTATCACACCGCCCACAGTTGGTCGATCTAAAATGTAACGCACTGCCACGTTAGAAATACTTACCCCATGCTTATTAGCAATTTCCTTCAAGATAGCCAGCAACTCTTGAAATAATCGCCAACCACCCCAAGCATCGATCGTATTTTTATATTTTTTCAAACTAGCAGTAGAAAGATCAAATCCTCGCGGTTCCGGTTTACCTAAATAGTTTTCTGATAACAAACCGCCGCACAGTGTACCGTAAGTAAAAAGCTTTATATCATGCTGCTGACAAAACTCCACCATATTAACTTCAGGACGGCGGTCAACTAGGGAAAATTGCACTTGGTTAGAAACAATTTTGATACCTGCTTCAGTAATAAGCTTCAAGTTTTCCGTGTCAAAATTAGTTAAACCTAAATGCTTAATTTTACCCTCAGTCTGAAGCTCTGCCATATATTTGAGGGCATCCAGGTAATTTTTATCCTGATATTCCCACCAGTGGAATTGCATCAAATCTAACGATTGCACATTCATCCTTCTCAAGGAAATATCAATATTTTCCTCGACGATTTTTTTTGTCATTTTGCCTGGACGAGGTACCCATTTCGTAAAAGCTTGTACTTGAGATAAAGCATCTTTCCCACGAGTATCAATTAGTTGGCAACGAAACTCACCAATAAAGTCTTCCGCAGGGCCATAATGATCTGCTAAATCCCAAGTAGTAAAACCTGCATCTAAATATTTGAACATAGTCTCAATAGCGGCTTGGGGATTGATCTGCCCGTGTGCGCCGGAGACTTGCCACATCCCATTTAATATGCGGCAGATGTTCAAATCGGGGGTAAATTGGAGACGACTAGCTGCGGGTAAGTTCATTTTCAATTTATGAGTGAGGAGTTATAAGTTAGGAGTTAAGAGTTAGGAGTGAGAAGAGTTAATAATTAGTGAGTTGACAAGGGGGTTTTACAGCCTTTTTAACTGTTCTACTTTATTATGAATGATTTAAGACTGCCAGAGCTAATAACAGCTAAAGTCTTAACTTCTAACTTCCAACTCCCAACTCCTAACTTTTTAACGCCAGCCTTTTTCAGCTTGTTCGAGAACGTAAGCAGCAACGTCTTGAATTTGCTGTTCGGTAAGATGCTCTTTGTAGGCTGACATATTATTTTTACCATTGGTAACTATAGATGTAACTGCCTCTATTGAATCCATGCCATACTTTTTCAAGGCTTGTTTTTTGAGATTTTTACCTCGCCTGATGATATTGCTACCGTTGATATGACAACCAGCACAATGAACGCTAAATATTTGTTCGCCGTTAACTGTGTCTGCTGCCCTAACAGGCAAAGTAAAAGTACTGATTAATAACAAAAAAGTTACTAATACTAATGTCAGTAGTTTTTTCAATTAATTTCTCCAGATTTGAACATATTAGTTGTAGACATAAGTATCAAAACCAATACTAAAGGGATTCAAAGTCAGTTGTAAATCCAGTAAAATTTGCACAATCTTCTTGAAAAGCTTCGGCATCGCTCACATGTTCAATTTTATAAGACATGATGCGCGTCCCATTTGGCATTTTTTTTGAACTAATTAATTCACCTTGATATTTCGCTGCGATCGCTTTAAAATCAACACCATAGATTTTCCAGGCATCATCCGAACAAGTAATATTTACTTGCCACATATTTTACTTCCAATTACTACCACTAAATATTCATCATCTCACAAATGGGCAACATCTTACACATCACCTCTTTGGGACTACAATTTTATATCTAAAGGAAGTACCAAGCCAGTTTTGGCTACGCCATAATATGGATGTAGGAACATTAAGAGAAAATATTATCCCAACTAGTTAAATTCTCCGAGTTGAAAATGCCTAACAATATCAAACAACAAATTCAAGCCGACCTGCAACAAGCAAAAGAAACTGGACAATTAAGAACTGAGCGGATTCGAGAAATAGTAAAATCCGCAGTTTCTCAAGTAGCTTCTGAGTTTAAACAAGGTTCTACTGAAGTTCGTAGCATTGTGAAAGATGCTGTTTCTGCTGTAATTGAAAACTTCCAAGAAAAAGGCAGCGAACTCAAAGATGAAGTGGCAGCTTCCATTGAAGGAGCGCTGGAAGGAATTAATAGCAAAAGACACGAAGACATTGCTAAAACTCAAACAGATATTAAGCGGCTACAGGCTCAATTGGATGGTGAAGAAGAACAACTCCAACAAGAGGTTGATGTAATTCTGGCAGAAATTGAAGAGACGGGTAAGGAAAAACCTGCCAGCACCAAAACTGCGATTGATTCTGCTGTCAATGCTATTAAAGATAGTGAAGAAGTCGGATTGTTAAAGAAACGTTACGCGCAACTTCAAGCGCAACTAGCCATTGTCCGAGCTAATATGGCTGCACGCTATGGTGGGCGGAATATGGAAGTTCAAGATTATCTAGACGAGGCGAAACACTGGTATGATAAAGCTCGTCCCCAAGCAGAATCGATGGCTGTACAGGTAGAACAGAAGCGATCGCAGCTAGAAGAGCAATTAGGTGAAGCTGGTACATCTTTAGCCAGAAAAGAGCGCCAAATAAAACAAACGTTGAGGCAGTTACTCTTAACGGCGGCTGATTTGTTCAAAGATAAGCAACCTGCTGATAAAGAACGCGAGACTATTCATAAATAAGCTGTTTTAGCGTTTAATTGACTTCTAAAAGTAGGGTAGGAAATTCTTACCCTACTTTTGTTGAAAAATTAATTAAAAACCCTCACTTTAAATTCCTCTCCCAAGCTTGGGAAAGGGATTTTGAAAACTTTGAAATTAGCTCTCCTTCTCCCAATTTGGGAGAAGGGGTTGGAGGATGAGGGCTTTAATATTGCGTATTAGTAAATACGACCTTCTCGATTAAGTTGTTCGTCATGCTTGGCTATAACCCAAATTGCATGAATACTACCAGGAAGCCAACCTAAAACAGTAAGCAAAATGTTAATCAACAGGGTGGGGCCAACTCCAACTGTCAAGAAAACACCTAAAGGAGGAACTAACAAACCTAGAAGAAAACGAACTAATTTCATGATTTTACAACTTTGTGATTTTGTTTAATTACATTCATTTGAGGATGCCGAATTAGGAAATCCACCTTCGGAGATTTTATGTAGGTGAGAAACGTGATTTAACTGGCGTTTCTATTCGTTCTAAACTTATCTAGAAGAAGGTAATTCAGCTTGATTTTTTACATCACCACTGCTGGTTAAAAGGTTTCTTTCAACAAAGTAGTTGTTAATAAAGGTGTTCGCAAAAGTTAAAATTACTGGCCCAAGCAGGAAACCAATAATTCCGTGAACTCCGAACCCAGGAACTAGCACTGCTGCTAACCAGAAACATAAACCGTTGACGACGAGGGAAAATGCTCCAAATGAGAGAAAGTTAAGTGGTAAAGAAAGACCAGACAAAACTGGTTTAACTGAACCGTTAATTAGACCAATTACTACAGCAGCAATTATAGCGGCGGGGAAATTAGCAATATTAACGCCTGGAACAACGATATCAACAATCAACAAGCTCAAAGCTGTAGCTAGCGCGGTTAAAAATGGAGTCAACATTGTTTTTACCTAATAACTAGAGATTTTTTTTGCGACTTCTTATATCATCTTTAACTATTTGCTAGGGTTTCACCTCCCTTGCAAGATAGAATTTCTTTCTACCATTAGGCCTATCGTTGAGAAAAATATAGCGGTTTTAAATACATTTTGTGGGCGCATCTGTACGCCTATACATTAGACATAGGAGTAAAGACATAGCAGTACTACCTCTCTATAAGGATTGTGGATAACACATATTAATTTCTGAAGATGTTTAACATATTGCAATGTTTTGAAGGGTGCGTTAAACAAACTTAACACACCCTAGAAATTTAAGATTAATTTAATGTCACAAGGCAAAAATCACTCAGGTTTTCCCGACTCAGGCTTATAGTAAAGGGCTGATTTATATAAGACTTGTTCTTGATGGGTTTCTAAAGTGCAATCAGACAAAGGGTAAGTTACACAAGTAACAACATAACCAGCCTGTATTTCACTTGGACGCAGAAATTTTTGCTCGCTTTGATCGATTTCACCACTAATAAGTTTAGCAATACACGCAGAACATTCGCCTTGTTTACACCCAGATGGTAAGCGGATACCAGCTTCTTCCGCCATATCTAGAATATATTGATCGTCTGGTACTGGAATGGTGCGATCTAATCCAAGTGTAGGATTGATAAATCGAACTTGATAAACTGCCATCTGCTGTTTCTAATTATTGTTTAACTGCTTTCATCGACAAACTAATCCGTTTGAGTTTCTCGTTGATTTCTAACACCTGCACTTTCACTACTTGTCCAACTTTGACAATTTTATTGGGATCGTCTACAAATCTATCAGCAAGTTGGGATATATGCACCAAGCCATCTTGATGTACGCCGATATCGACAAAAGCACCGAAGTTGGCGACGTTCGTCACGATTCCCTCTAGTTCCATTCCCACCTTTAAGTCCCTGATTTCGTTAATTCCTTCTTTGAAAGTGGCATACTTAAACTCAGCCCGAGGATCTCTACCTGGTTTTTCGAGTTCGTTGAGAATGTCGCGCAGTGTGGGTTCGCCGACGCTATCGGTAACGTATTTCTTCAAATTGGTCTTTTTGAGTTTTTCGGCAATTTGTGTTACCTGATTTAATGGCACATTTAGATCGGATGCGATCGCTTCTACTACAGAATAACTCTCTGGATGCACTGCTGTATTATCCAAAGGGTTATCACCGCCGCGAATCCGCAGAAAACCCGCTGCTTGTTCAAATGCTTTTGGCCCCAACTTCGGAACTTTCAACAGTTGTCGGCGATTTTTAAAGGCTCCATGCTGGTTGCGATGAGCGACAATATTATTGGCAACTGTTGCCGTAATCCCAGAGACGGAAGTTAAAAGTTCTTTGGATGCAGTGTTTAAGTCTACGCCGACGTAGTTAACGCAGCTTTCTACAGTGTCATCCAATTTCTTTTTCAACAATTTCTGATCGACATCGTGCTGATATTGTCCCACACCAATAGATTTGGGATCGATTTTCACTAGTTCTGCTAAGGGGTCTTGCAAACGGCGGCCAATACTAATTGCACCGCGCACGGTAACATCTAAATCGGGAAACTCTTCTAGCGCTACAGTACTTGCAGAATATATAGATGCGCCAGATTCATTCACCATCACCTTAACTGGTTTGCGTTCTATATTTTGCAATACTTGCGTGACAAATTCCTCTGTCTCGCGGGACGCTGTACCGTTACCAATGGCGATTAACTCAATCTTGTATTTTTCAATTAAATTTTTGACAGTTTGTGCAGCTTTGAGTCGCTGTTCAGCCGCTTGGTGAGGAAAAACCGCTTGGTATTCCAAAAATTTTCCCGTTTGGTCGAGGACAGCAACTTTACACCCAGTTCTAAAACCAGGGTCTATCGCCAGGGTTGGTTTCATCCCTGCTGGTGCAGATAGCAGCAACTCCCGCAGATTAGTTTCAAATGTCTTAATTGATTCTATGTCTGCATAAACTTTTTTCTCAGCAATAACCTCTCCCATAAGAGAGATTTTCATCAAGCGGTTGAATGCATCTTTCAGCATCGCCTGATAAAAATCTCGAATTGTCCGGACTTTGGTTTTGATCTCTTTCGACTCAAGATAGTAAAGTACCGCATCTTCATCGAAAGCAATTTCAAAGCTTAATATTTTTTCAGTTTCACCCCGACACAACGCCAGCATATTGTGTGGTGCAATATTTTTTACCTTAATTTGATAGTTACGGTACATCTCAAATTTGGTTGCACCTTCGGGATAATCATCTTTGATGCGGGAGACAAATACCCCTTCTTCTAAAAGATAATCGCGGATATATGCGCGTAACTCAGCTTTTTCAGCTACTTCTTCTGCCAAAATATCAGCAGCACCTTTGAGTGCTTCTTCTGCTGTTTTTACTCCCTGCGCCTCCGAAATATACTTAGCCGCTTCTGACTCCAAGGATGCAATTGCAGCATTTTTGATATTTAACGACTTGATGAACTCTGCTAGTGGTTCGAGTCCTTTTTCTCTGGCGATAGTGGCGCGGGTGCGGCGCTTTGGGCGATAGGGTAGATATAAATCCTCAAGTTCGGTTTTTTGTAAGCAGGATGAGATTTTGGCTTTGAGTTCATCTGTAAGTTTACCTTGTTGGGCAATCGCACTTAAAATAACCGATTTTCGTTCTTCCAGTTCTGTTAAATAAGTATAGCGATCGGCCAGTTCGCGTAGTTGCACTTCATTCATCTCATCGGTGCGTTCTTTGCGGTAACGTGCAATAAAGGGAATTGTTGCACCCTCCGCCAAAAGTTCCAGCGCGTTTTGCACCTGATGGGATTTGAGGTTGATTTCAGTTGCCAGTATTTGAGGAATGTTCAGCATTAGGTGTCTAAAATGAAAATGCTACTTCTAAAGGTAATATGCTAGATCCTTATCCTGGCGCAAGTCCAAAGTTTTAAGCTAATTTACCAGATGATTGTTCGCAAGAGTGTAATTGGCCAAATAGACAAAACCCAGCTACGCAAGTTTTATAACCCTTCCAATTTGCGTAGATGAATGAGAATTTGTCTAGCACAACCCAGCTTGGCTAAGTCACGAGAAGGACAAAAGTAGCATCACCCACAGGAATTGTCTGTTACTAAACACCACGCAATCTCGCGTAGCATCTCGTACCAAATTTTAAATCTTGCTACGCACACTCGAACACAGAATAAGAGTTGTCAAGCTTTTGGCGCTTCATCTATTGCAATAATTATTCCAATTGGCATAAAATACAACTTTGCATAATCTTGATTTTCTATAATATTTATTTCGCTCGACTGTTGTAGCCAAAACCTTATTGGATGTAAGATTAACCACACTTCCAAAAAATTTGTTCTAAAAACACTACAACCTTTAGTTCAGAGGTTAGTAAAATGCTTTTGTTTTTCTTGATACCACTATGTACTGCTTTAGCTACAGGCTACTTGTTCAAAAATAGTACTGATGAAATAGCATATCTTGCAGGTGTATTCGCAGCGATTAGCTTGATCTTAAGTTTAATATTAGCACCTTGGCAAATTCAGTTTGGATTCTTAATCATTGTCTTCGTCATTACCAACAGACTTTTGCAAAACAATGAGTCCAAACAATAGGAAAACAACCTAGAGAAACCTCTATTCAACCAAGAGAACTTAACGTTGTTTTTCTTTATACCATTATGTACTATTTGAGCTACTACCTGGTTGTTCAAAAAGAGTGCCAATGAAATTACCTACTTTGCAGCGATTAGCTTGATTTTATCTCAAGCATTAATATCTTGGCAGATTCAGTTTGGATTGGTAATCATTATTACCAACAGAATTTGATGAGGATAATCAGTCAAAATAATAAAGCCTCTACCCAGCCAAGGAAAATTGGCAGACTACTAACTCTATCTGAAGTATGTAGATTTAGATGAATTTTTTTGTGAATAGAGAAAAAATAATTCAAACTCTCGATTGTCATCTAAAAATTCAGCTTGTAATTTAATGTAGCTTGGTGTAATACTATCAACGCAAGAAGTAATCTTGTTCAAGTTTCAATTTCCCTTGGGTCAACTATAAGGTTTGCAACGATCGAGTTTAATACTAACTCTTTACCTATACAAGTTTAGTACTATAAATTACTTCATAAATGTACAAATTATCCAGGCAAAAATTAATAAGAGAGCAAGATTTTTATTTTATGAAGTTTTTGTTTAATTGTATTTGTCAGTAAATAAATTTTTGATAAAGTATCGCGATAAATTTGCAACATACCTTTCTCATGGTATTCTAGTAAGTAATTACATGTAACAATAAATTTGGAGGAAAAAGCCTATTTAAATAAAATCACGTGGAAAAGTCAAGCGAAATTAATGCTAGATGATGTAGAAATATCTCAAATTCAATGCAAGCAATCTCAATTTAAAGTTAGATTAGCCAACTCTAGTTTGCATTAGTTGTTTTGTAAAAAAGCTCCGTTTGGACATCCAGTAAAATTTCCCATAAATCTGTAAAGCGTATTACTGTAGTGTAGATTGATTTATCTCTCTATTGATTTACGCAGCCAGTCAGACTTGTATTACTTCTTGTGTTCCCATGCCCAAAAAGAGCACGTATACATACTCGATTTGAGTAAAAACCATTACTTTTATAAATCGGCTTAATTGCCAGCCGAGATTACAGATATGTCTGTGAGCCGGGATAAATTTTATGATATGTCAGTACATTAATCAACTTTTTTGGAGCAAATAGAGAATATTTCTCGATCCAGCTAAGTTTTATAGCTTGAGAATATCAATGGTATCTTCAAAAGATTTCTACAGCAGGATACAACTGATAGAAAGTTAAGAATGGATTAATCAAAAATTATGGTAATCCATTTTGATTTAGGTGCATCTGTTGAATATGTGGGTGGAATCAAAGTTCAACATCAGCGATGTTTACGACTGGCTACACCTACGCACACTGCAAATTTTGTGTATGTATAGAGAGTTTATGACAAACTTCTCAACTTTCTCTATGTCTGCATCCACTATTAGATTATCGCGATCGCGCTAAAAATAGTGTCAGAGCAAACCTGGGTAGCACAGAAAATATGTGTAACTTACAGTTAGGCAAACTCTAAATTGATTGTGCCAATTGTCAAGCAATAAACTGGTTTGGTTGGGAATATAATCCAGTCAAACAATTAAACCTGCTTTACTACCAATCATATCGAACGCTACCATCATAGAGCAACCATCCTAGAATATTACATAGGATTTAGTGTTTAACTCTAGGGTATGAGCTTCAAAGATCGTTTTGATATCAGTCACTTCAACATAGCCTTCTTAATTTTTTGTCTATTTACTGAAGTGGAGATCGAATTGTAGAGAAGTGTTGCCGAGATATGAAACGTTTAGAACGACTGATTTTTTACTATCCGGTTCATACCTACTATATTTATTAAGGCAAAGTACTATGAAATCCATATCGCAAAGTTCAAACTTTAAAATAATCCCTTATATTATTTTATTTGTAAGTATTTTACTTAGTATCTGTGGACAACTGCTAATGAAAAATGCCATGATTTATACAAATGAGGGAGTATTTACTTGGGATTTTCTTCAAAAATTATCATTAGCTATTACTGTCTACTGTTTAGGAATAGTAAATTGGATATTGGCTCTGCGATTTGTAAAATTAAGTATTGCCTATCCATTGACGAGTTTAAATTATGTTGGAATACTTTTCGGCTCATATTACTTTTTTAATGAGGTGATTACGCTAACTCGAATAGTAGGAGTCATCACTATATTCTTGGGTGTTCTTTTAGTAGTTAACCCCATAAAAAAGCTCAAATTTAGATAATTACTTAAAAAATTAAAAATGAGTATTTTTACTTGGCTAAATTTAATGCTTGTTGTTTTGTTTGGAACAACTGCTCAACTCTCACTCAAGTATGGACTTTACATCTCTAACTCTCATAAAGGAGAAAGCGGCTCTCTCAAAAATCTCTTATTATCTCGTTATTTTTTAATTTGGTTTATCTGCTATGCATTTATGACTATATTGTGGCTTTATGTATTGCGGACAATTCCTTTAAGTCAAGCCTTTCCAGTTTTAGGATTAATGTATGCATTTGTACCCATTGCTTCTCACTATCTTTTAAAAGAAGAAGTTGTTTTTAGCCAATGGTTAGGGATTTCCGTTATTATAACTGGCGTAATTCTAGTCGTACATTAATCTTTTATGATTCAGATTATTAATATTAACAGTTTTTGAACATCATCCTCTAAAACATTTTCACAAAATCTAAATTTAATTTATGAATATAGGTATCGTTGGCGGAGGCATCACTGGGCTAGTATTAGCTCAACGTCTTTCACATCAAGGACATAAAATCACTGTTTTTGATAGTAATAAGCAGCTTGGTGGACTTACTACCTATCATGATTACGGATTATTTACCTGGGATCGCTTTTATCACGTCATCCTACCTTCTGATACTCACTTAATAAATTTTATCAGAGATATTGGTCTTGGAGATAAACTGCATTGGCATAGAAGCTTAACAGGCTTTTATGACAATAGAAAGTTTTATTCTATTAGTAACACTATAGAATTTCTGCGTTTTCCTCTATTTGGACTTCTAGATAAAATCAGATTAGCTTTTACTCTCCTATATGGTTCGCGCCTGAATAACTGGCGGCGCTTAGAGAAGATTTTAGTGGAAGATTGGCTATTGAAACTCGGTGGTAAAAACACATACGAAAAACTCTGGAAACCTTTGCTTTTATCCAAATTAGGAGACAACTATAAGCGAATATCAGCAGTTTTTATTTGGGCTTATATCAAACGACTATTTTCAGCGCGCGATTCTTCATTAAATAAAGAACAACTCGGTTATGTCTCAGGCGGTTATAAAACTGTTTTTGACCATATAGAAAAATTAATTTATGCGGCTGGAGGTCATATCCACAAAGGTGTTGCGGTTGAATATATCGCACCTCATCCAGGGGGTGGAATGTGGGTAGAATATCAGGGTAAAAAAGAGCATTTTGATAAAGTCATCTTTACTGGACCAGTTAATATCTTGCAACAGGTTGCTGCGAGGGAACTGGTGAAAGTTGCAGACACTACTGAAACAGTAGAATACCTGGGTGTAATCTGTATGGTACTGATTACTCGTAAGCCTCTAATTCCTTATTACGTAGTGAATATTGCTGATAAAAATATTCCTTTTACCGGAGTTATCGGTATGAGTAATTTAGTTTCTTTACAAGAGACAGCAGGGTATCACATGACATTCCTACCAAAATATATCCTTTCCACTGACTTGTTGTTAAAACGACCAGATGACGAATTACGTCCAATATTTTTCCAAGGTATACGTTTAATGTTCCCCGAACTCAAAGCCGATGACATTGTAGCGGCACATATTAATCGAGCGATTAAAGTACAGCCACTACAAGTTTTAAATTATTCCAGCCTTGTTCCCAAAGTGAGTACTGAAAACGATGATTTTTTCGTTGTCAATACCTCACAGCTGGTCAATGATAGCGTCAATAACAACGCAGTAGTTCGACAAGTCGATGAATTTCTCAAAAAATCACCATTACTGAATTCTTGAAATTTGAGTAATCACATTTTCATTGAAAAATCATACGAGGTTTTTATGAGTCTTTTTGTTCTTTTACCCGCATATAACGAGCAAGAATCTATTCGCCCCTTGTTCAAAAAGTTTCAAACATTGCAGCAAATCTTTAATATAGAGATAGAACTGATTCTTGTCGATGATGGCAGTAGCGATAGAACTGCTCAGACTGCAATAGATGAATCTCAATCACTAGGTATATTACTAAAATTAGTCCAACATCCCAAAAATGCTGGTTTAGGTCAAGCAATTAAAACAGGTTTTACGACTTTCTTGGAAATTTCTAAAGAAGGTGATTTCTTAGCTGCGATGGATTGCGATAATACTCAACCACCAGAGCTATTAATAAAAATGTATGACACTATGATAGCTGGTAGCTATGATATTGCGATCGCATCTAGATATCGAAAAGGTTCTAAAGTCATAGGCTTATCAAAATTTAGAGAGCTGCTGAGTTACGGAGCCAGCTGGCTTTTCAGAATTGCCGCTCGTGTCCCAGGTGTAAAAGACTACACTTGTGGTTACAGACTGTATAACCGTACTTTCCTCAATAAACTGGACATATATTATGGCGACAATCTATTCACTGAAAGTGGATTTGCTTGCATGATAGATTTACTACTGAAAGCCAAAGCCCTCAAACCAAAAATCGTAGAAATTCCAATGGTTTTGAGATACGATCAAAAGCCGACTGCTAGCAAAATGAAAATTCTTAAAACTATTACTCGAACACTAAAGCTTTTGTTTAAGAATTTAGCATCAACACAGCCAACTTCCAATTTAGGTCAGACTTTCAAAGAGCAAGAAACAGTCAGAATTCCCCTGAAAATAGGAAATCGTAAATAAACCTGAGAAGAAGAATCTGGATTAAATTAAGTTAATCAGCAAACAAAATTGCATATTTAACATGAGTTAGTTGTCAAGAAGCTTCTATATTCTCGCCATAGATGGAATTTATTCTATTTGACGCTAACTCCCTTCGGTGAGAAGAGTAGCAGATAAATATATAAGTGTATTTCATTTTACACTTAAACCCTTAGCGGAGCTTTCTTGGCTCCGCTTTTAAATTCTGACTTCTGAATTCTTCAAATAGTCCTAAATTGCTAGTCTGTAGCCTGATTGACCAAGGTGTTGCTGAAGAGGAGGGAAATCCACACATTTTTCTGGCAACTGTGGCTTTTGCTCATTTGTTAGACTGAACACACTAGGATTTTTCAGTCAAATCTCTGAACTACGCCAGCAGACGAGGCTACTCATGCTTACAAGTACGCTACTTCTCTCGAATCAACTTCCCACTCTCCAATATTCCTCCACACCAGAGCGTTTCGATGAAACCTGGGAAGCCCCCCTGGCTACCCTTCTGGGACTAGGACGCGCCGCTGGTGCTGACTTCATCGAATTATTTTTAGAGCGTCGCAACTATATTAGTTCTCTTGCAGAAGATGACGCAATCACGAGTATTTCACCCAGTCTGTCTACAGGCGCGGGAGTCAGGGTATTTCGCGGCAAAGCTGACTGCTACGTGAGCACTAATGACCTTTCGTTTTCTGGTTTGAAAGCGGCCTTAGAAAAAGGTCTTTCTATCTTGGGATTACAACTACCCAGTGCTAAAGCTTTCATCCCAGAAATTAACCTGGAATTACTTAGGGATTACGCCACCAAAAGAGGTAAAGATGCATGGCTACCGATGTGTAGCTCCATCCGAGAAATGGGAGAAATCCTCCTAGATGGTACAGCCCACCTGAAGCAAAAAGCTAGCCACGTCCAATCGCGCCGTGCTAGCTATTTCCGGGATTGGCAAGAAGTTTTAATCGCTGCTAGTGACGGGACTTTTGCGCGTGATATTCGCCTTACCCAGTCAGTAGGATTTAACTTATTGTGTGCTGATGGTGCTAATCGTACCTCAATTGGCGATCGCGCAGGTAACACTAGTGATGCCAACTTCTTGAGAACCTGGGATTCTCAACAAGCCGCCGAAAAAATAGCAGAATCGGCTGGAAAAATGCTCTACGCAGATTACGTGGAATCGGGTACTTATCCAATTATTATGGCCAATCACTTTGGCGGCGTAATTTTCCACGAAGCTTGCGGACACCTGCTCGAAACCACTCAAATTGAACGCAATACCACTCCCTTTGCTGACAAAAAAGGCGAAAAAATTGCCCACGAAAGCTTGACAGCCTGGGATGAAGGGCGCTCTGAAAATGCCTTCGGAACAATTGACATGGATGACGAAGGGATGCCGGCTCAAAGAACCCTCTTAATTGAAAAAGGCGTTCTGAAAAACTTCTTAGCAGATAGAACAGGTTCCTCGCGCACCGGACACCCCAGAACTGGAAGTGGACGCCGCCAAAATTATACCTATGCCGCTGCTAGCCGGATGCGTAATACTTATATTGATTCTGGCGAATATAGCAATGATGAATTATTTGCCTCCGTTGATAAAGGTATTTACTGTAAAAAGATGGGTGGTGGTAGCGTTGGTGCTACAGGTCAATTTAACTTTAGTGTTGATGAAGCTTATTTAATTGAAAATGGCAAAATCACCAAACCACTCAAAGGAGCAATTCTCATCGGTGAAGCCAAGGAAATTATGAATAAAATTTCCATGTGTTCTCAAGATTTGGAAATTGCACCAGGCTTTTGTGGCTCGGTCAGTGGCAGTATTTACACCACAGTCGGACAACCTCATATCAAGGTTGATTCTATTACTGTAGGGGGACGATAAGAATTTTAGATTTTAGATTTTGGATTTTGGATTGTGAATGAGCAGGAGTTTAAGCCTAGAACAAAGCAGCTGGCATTACGAGTCATCGGTCTAAAAATATAAGTCATAACATCCAAAATCCAAACTTTAATATCAGAAATGAAATCGTTTCCAATCCAAAATCTCAAATCCAAAATCCAAAATTGACTATGCCGAATATCAATGAGATTGCAAATTCTGCTAAGGATAATGCTGATAAACTTGGCATTAAAAAATTTGACATTTATGGCTCAACAGTAGATGATACTAGCGTGCAAGTAGACCAAGGTGAGCCGAAACAAGTCAAAGCTTCAAACCGCTCTGGTGTTACTGTTCGTGTTTGGAATGAAGATAATACAATGGGTGTGACCAGCACCACAGATGTAGACCCCAAGGGACTGGAATTAGCTTTGAAAACTGCCTACGAAGCCAGTTTCTTTGGTGTTAAAGAGAATGTTCCTGATTTTAGTCCAGAGGCTACTGTTCCGATTCCAAGTAAACCCCTGCATAAAGCACCTCAAGCACCTGTTGCTGAACTTATAGAAAAATTGTTGGTAGCTGAAAAAGAATTACTAGCAGCTCATCCAGCAATTAAAGGTGTACCTTATAATGGTTTGTCTCAAAGAGATATTGACAGATTTTATCTCAATAGCGACGGTGCAGTAAGAACTGAATCTCACTCTTTGGCATCAGTTTATCTTTATAGCAAAACTGAGGAAGATGGCAAAAAACCTCGCAGTGCAGGCGCTTTTAGAATCAACCAAAGTTTAGATAAACTAGATATTAATGGTTGCATTAAAGAAACTGCCGATAAAACTATCAGTCACTTGAATTATGAAAAAATCAAAACTGGTAAATATCGAGTTGTTTTTTCTGCGGAAGCTTTCTTAAGTCTGTTGGGCGCTTTTTCTAACCTGTTCAATGCCCAAAGTATTTTAGACAATCAAAGTCTATCTACGCCTGATGATTTAGGTAAGGAAATTGCTTCTCCTCTACTTTCAGTTTATGATGATGCACTGCACCCAGCTAACGTTGGTGCCGAAAGTTTTGATGGCGAAGGAACACCCACTCGTCAAATTTCGTTGATTGAAAATGGCGTTTTAACAGGATTTCTCCATAGTGCTGGCACCGCCAAAAGGTTAAATGCCCAGCCAACGGGTAATGCTAGTATTGGTGCAAAAGTCAGCGTTAGTCCCAATTTTTATCACGTGTTTTCAACAGCAACTCCTGAACAAGAGTTGAGCTTAGAAACTGCTGAAAATGTGATTTTTATTGATGATTTACAAGCTCTCCATGCTGGAGTTAAATCTTTGCAAGGTTCCTTTTCTTTGCCGTTTGATGGTTGGCTAATTAATCAGGGTGTGAGGACGAGTATTGAGTCAGCAACTGTTGCTGGCGATTTCTTGGAACTCTTAAAGTCAATTATTTATGTAGAAAAAGAGCCAGAGTTAACGCCAGGTGGAGTTTGCCCGAAAATTTGGGTTAATGAACTATCGATTACTGGCGAATAAAACTTAGGAAGTGGAGAGTTAAGAGTTAAACTCTTAACTCTTAACTTGGAAAGCATGACCGATCATTAGTATTCACCACCAATGCTAATGGCAGTATTAAATACATCAGCGCCGCTTAAATCAATACCAGCTAAAACAGCACCATCTACATCACTATTATATAAACGGGAATTACTCAAATTCACGTTGGTAAGATTGGCATTATTTAAGATCGTATCGCTGACGAATGCTTCTGTGAGATTAGCAGACTTTAAATTAGCACCGGTTAAATCTGCACCTTCTAAGTTAGCACCTTCGAGATTAGCTCCTTTTAAATTTGCATTTCTCAAGTCAACACCGATTAGATGAGCGCCTTTGAGGTTAGCTCCTACTAGATTGCATCCAGAACATTCTCTAGTTTCCAACAAGCGGCGGACAGGGCCGGAATTTTCTGCTTTGACGGGAATGGGAGCAGCTAAAGATAGCGTGCTGAGTAAGGCTGCTGCCGTCAAAAAAATTCGTTTCATAATTTACCTCGGACACTTCTAGAAGTCGTTGAATCCCGATCTTCTACGATACCAGTGTGCCAAGATTAGAGAATTTTGTCCTCATGCGATCGGAGGAATATATAAGTTCGATGAGACTAGGTATTCTTCCGTTAGGTAGTCCGATGGGAGTAAATTTCAAACTGAAATTATATTAAGCTTTGCCGCTACCTAATAGGTACAACAATGCCATCCGAACAGCGACACCGCTGGTAACTTGTGATTGAATGAGACTAAATTCTGGGTCATCCATCAATTCAGAACTAATTTCAACACCACGGTTGACTGGGCCTGGATGCAAAACTTTGACATTCGGTTTACAAAGTTGCAGTTTTGTGCGTGTAATGCCAAACAGTTGGTGATATTCTCGCAAACTTGGCAGCAAATGAGCCGTCATCCGTTCCTTTTGCAGACGTAAAGTCATGACAAAATCTGCATTCTGCAAAGCTGGTTCTAGCTGCCAATGTAGAAATAGTTGGGGATTGGGAGAATAATTTCTGTCTTCTACTTCCTCCGAGATAAACTCGGCAAAGAATTTAGGTAAGAGGGTTGGCGGTGCTGCCAGATGCACTTCGGCACCACTAGCAATTAAACTCCAAATATTCGATCGCGCCACACGAGAATGGAGAATATCCCCAACAATAGCAATCTTTTTCCCCTTTAAAAGTTCCAGTCGGGGGCGGTCTGGGTCAATTAGAGTAGTTATGGTAAATAAATCTAGCAGTGCTTGAGAAGGATGTTCGTGTTGACCATCACCAGCATTCAGGACGCTAACTCGGACACTGAGACGATCCATTTCAGCCGCGATCGCATTTGGTACTCCTGCTTCTCGATGGCGGACTACCATAATATCAGTTCCCATCGCCAAATAGGTTTTCGCTGTGTCGAGAATTGTTTCTCCCTTGGTCATAGAAGATGTGGCGGCAGCGAAGTTCAGCGTATCCGCACTTAAACGTTTGGCTGCTAGTTCAAAACTGCTGCGAGTTCGGGTAGACGATTCAAAAAATAAATTCGCCACCACTTGTCCCTGCAAAGTTGGCACTTTCTTTGTCCGCCGTGATAGCACTTCTTGAAAACTGGCAGCAGTTTGCAAAACTGTATCGTATTCGGCGGTAGTAAAGTCAGCTAGGGAAAGAATGTGATGACGATTCCAGGTAGTAGTAGGCATATTTGGGGACTGGGGGCTGGGGACTGGGGATTGGGGACTGGGGACTGGGGACTGGGGGCTGGGGACTGGGGACTGGGGATTGGGGATTGGGGATTGGGGACTGGGGGAGATGATGGAGACAAGAGGACAAGAGAACAAGGGGACAAGGGGACAAGGGGGAATTATTGAACAAGTCTCCCCCCTCTTCCTTGTCTACCTTATCTCTTCATATTTGGGGACTGGGGGAGATGATGGAGACAAGGGGACAAGGGGGACAAGGGGGACAAGGAGGACAAGGGGGAATTATTGAACAAGTCTCCCCCCTCTTCCTTGTCTACCTTGTCTCTTCTCCATGCCCAATCCCCAATCCCCAGTCCCCAATCCCCAATCCCCAATCCCTTCAAGTTGGTAAATGGAAAACGTTTAAAGCTAGAGAAATTAAGCTGAGGAACGTTAAAAACCCAATTGTATCTAGCATTGTAGTCACTAATGGGCCACTGACCAAAGCAGGATCGAGCTTCAGCCGTGTCAAACCCATTGGCAGTAAAGTGCCGAGTGTAACAGCCACAATTGTATTAGTTGCCATTACCATTCCGGCAATTAAAGCCACCCATCGCTCTTGAGGCCGCGCCCAAATCAAGGAAAGCAGGATCATCGTTGTGGCTAAAGCAAGAGCTGTACCTAAACCAGCTAGAAGTTCCTTGCGGAGAATTTTTAAGGTATCTTTGGGTGTTACTTCTCCCACTCCCAAGCCACGAATTGTTACCGTTAATGATTGAATACCGACAGTACCACCAGTGTTAGAAAATATCGGCATGATTACTGCTAGAACTGGCACTGCGGCAATTACAGATTGAAAAGGCGCGATCGCACTGGCTGCACCAATATACAGAGCCATGATCCCCAACAGCCAAGGTAAGCGATTGCGAATGGTGAGTAAGGGAGAGGATAAAGCAGCTTCATCACCACTCACACCCGCCAGTTTTTGGATATCTTCTGTGGCTTCTTCTTCCAAAATATCCATGACATCATCAATGGTGACAATGCCCACCAATCGGTCTTCTCGGTCAACCACGGGGATCGCGATTAAGTCGTAGCGCTGCATAATTCGCGCTACTTCTTCTTGAGGGGTTTCGGTTCTAACTTTAATGACGCGATCGCTAGCAATATCTTTAATGAAAACATCGGGAAAAGTAAACAGCAATTGCCGCAGTGAAACTACTCTCACCAGCGTCCGGTTATCATCTGTGACGTAGGCGTAATAAATCGTCTCCTTGTCTTCATCCTGACGGCGGATTTTGCTCAGAGCTTCACCTACAGTTAATCCTTGGCGCAAGCGGACATATTCGGTTGTCATCACGCGCCCAGCCGTACCTTCTGCATAGCCGAGAATCGTTGCTGTTGCTTGCCTTTCTTCTAGACTGAGTTGTTGTAATAACCGTTTGATTACTCCAGCCGGTAGTTCATCAAACAATTCTGCCCGTTCGTCGGGACTCATCGCTTCTACAAGTTGTACTACCTGGACATCATGCAGAGAATTAATTAGTTCTTCCTGCACCTCTGTCGGCAGATATTCAAATACATCAATTGCCTGAGCTTTGTTGAGTAAACGAAATGCGATCGCCCGTTGTTGTTCGGGCAATTGTGTAATGTAGTCTCCCACATCCACAGGTTGCAAGCGATTTAAATCCCATTTCAACTGGTTTAAATCGGTAGTATCAGTCAACAAATCACGAATATCTTCTGTGAGCATGATATATATCTCCTAAGTCTCCCCCGCGCTGGGAGACTTCCTCACCACAGCTCAGAGGAGGTTGATACTGCCATCTTGTGGACTATGGTCCATAAAATTTCAACAAATCAATATCGATAGCTAAATTAAAGCATTGCTAGTCATCATCCTAACCCGTAACAGCGCTCTCCGGTAGATACAGAGAAAATTTTATATCTTTAGTAGTTTTATCTGCATTTTTGAGCTTGCTGCCCTGATTTTTGAGGAATTATTCCCTAATCAGAGTAAGTTTTTCCACTGATATAATCTGTGAAAACTGGCGATCGCGAATAAATAACCATACGATGGCTAAAAAAAGGGGAGTTGTCTCTAAACAAGTCATTAGAAAACTTCTGCTCATTAACAAATGTTTGAGGTTCAGTAATCTAAATTGAGATACTCTTACTTGAGTGTCGTTAACTAATTACTAAATCATAAATAGCTTCTAGCTTTGCAGTTTGCTTGCGAATATCAAAATTTTCGCAAATAAACTCTCGTCCTTTTTTACCCATACTTTTAGCTAAAGCCCGATCGGACAAAAGAATATCTAATTTTTCTGCGAGAGAGCGATCGTCTTTTTCATCAACTAAAAAGCCAGTTTCTCCATCTAAAATAGCATCAGGGATAGCGCTATGCCAGGTAGAAGCTATTGGTAAACCAGAAGCGGCGGCTTCCAATATTGAAAGCGGTAAACCTTCGCTATCACCGTTTTTTGCTGTTTGACTGGGTAGAGAAAATATTTCTGCATTTCTCATAGTTTTTTGAATCACTTCATAAGGTTTTGCCCCCATAAAGTTGACTCTATTACTAATACCAAGCTCATCTGCTAGACTTTTAAATTTTTCAGTCATTGTGCCATTTCCAATTTGGATAACTGACACATCTGGATGTTTATTGGCAATCCGGGCAAAGGCTTTTAATAGGGTATCAATTCCTTTTTTTTCAGTATGTCTGCCTACACATAAAATATATCTTTCATCTTTTGATTCACTGGCTGGAGCAAATTTATCTAAATCTATACCACTATTTAGTTTAATAATTTTATCTTCAGGATAACCATATTCAATCATCTTTTTATACAAAAAACTAGAAAAAGCGATAAATTTAGATGCTTTTTGTTTTAATTCTTCTTCATGCAAAAGAAATTGATAAAATGCTGGATTACCGGACAGCCACATAGAGTGACGTGAAACTGTGATATCAAAACCGTAAAATGTAACGATGAAAGGAATATTTAATTTCTCTGCCAATCGCATTGCATAAATACCATCTGGCCCAAAATGTCCGTGAATTAATTTTAGATTTTTTAGTTCAGCTTCTTTGCCAAACATATTTGGTGAAGCAGAAATTATATGAAATAATTGCTTAATCTTCCATTGGTCATTATTACTAATAGCAATATTGTCAAAAGGAATATCTTCTAAGAGTTTACAAGTCAGAAATAACGGTTTGTATGTTTGTAAATTATGGGCTTGTTCTCCGATAAAAGTTTCTGATACTCTCGGATAAGCTCGACGATACATTCCAACTGTTTTCATTGTGTTACTCCTATTTATTTAAGATTAATATTTATTTTTCCAAAAAACAAACAATATATTAGGTAAAAAGCTTTTAAATTCTTTATATATTTACGCCCTTTATTCTATCTGCTGCTATTTTGGATAAAATAGTAATTACCTGATTGATTCAGAACAGCAATAACAATTGTTAGTTTTTTCCAGCTAATATCTAGATCGGGGCTTCAATTATTTATGTTAGTAAGTAAAATAATTATTCCTAAAACTATTATTTAGTAAATATCTTACAGTGTAATAAAGCAAACTAGGATATTTATTATGTAAACAAACTAATTAGTTTTTTATAACTTAAGCATTGCCAGAGAAGCTAAAATAGCAACTATGGTTTTCAAGGCTTTTAGGTAGAGTTTTGCAATGGGTGCGGTAAATGCTCGCCTACGCAACTAATAAAATATGGTTTGTAAAAGGCTGAACCGATGTCTAGATGTGAATGCACAAGATGATTTATTTGTACAGTGCATAAGCCCTATTTTTTATCAAACTTGATTGGGTTGACGATAGCCTCCCTTGATTGACTGCAATTATTTGCTGAATGTCCAACACAAACACATTAATATTAAAACATATCTACATTAAAATTATATTTATTAAATAAATATTTTTGCAAAAAAATGATTTAGTCTATACCAGCATAAGCATAACCTTGGAGTAGTGATTTAGTTTAGACTACCATAAGCTCATCCTTCGAAGTTAGGCACTCCTGATTTTTTGACCTCATCCCAGCACTGAATAACTCTTGAGAGTTCCTCTTTCTAAGGACTTCTTGGGAGGGATTTTTCCACCCACGCAGAGATCGAGATTTCTAGAGAAGATTTACGTTTCCCTATGCTTTAGGGTACAGAATCCCATCTCAATGTCCCATTCTCCATAGCCCAAGTGCAAGAAACCCACTCCTTTAAGGGGTGAAATTTTGCAAGTATTTCTAAACCCAACCATGAAAACATCTACCAAATTGCTAACTCGCCTGGACTATTACTACCAGCAAATCAAAACGATTATCCTGACTCGCCAAAATCCAATTACCGGTTTACTACCTGCAAGCACAGCGATTACAGCCCACGGCGATTATACAGATGCCTGGGTGCGAGACAATGTTTACAGCATTTTGGCAGTTTGGGGTTTAGGACTTGCATACCGCAAAATTGACGACGACAAAGGACGCACCTATGAACTAGAACACAGTGTCATTAAACTGATGCGTGGGTTGCTATTTGCGATGATGCGACAGGCTCATAAAGTAGAGACATTTAAACATACTCAGTCGCTACTAGATGGACTGCACGCCAAATATAATACCGCGACTGGTGACATTGTTGTTGGTGATGATGAATGGGGACATTTGCAACTTGATGCCACATCTATATTTTTGCTGATGTTGGCGCAAATGACGGCTGCGGGATTGCCAATAATTTATACAATTGATGAAGTAAATTTCGTCCAAAATTTGGTTTACTACATTGGACGAGCTTACCGCACGCCAGATTACGGCATTTGGGAACGCGGTAATAAAATTAATCGGGGAAATGCTGAATTAAATGCCAGTTCTGTAGGCATGGCAAAAGCTGCTTTAGAAGCTATCAACGGACTAGATTTGTTTGGTGTGCGTGGTAGTCAAGCATCGGTGATTCATGTGCTACCAGATGAAATCGCCCGCGCCCGAATTACACTAGAATCCCTATTGCCGAGAGAATCTGGTTCCAAAGAAATTGATGCGGCGCTGTTAAGTATTATTAGTTATCCTGCCTTTGCGGTAGAAGATTTGGAGTTACGCGATCGCACCCTAAACGATATTATCAATAAACTTGCAGGTAAATACGGCTGCAAACGCTTTCTGCGTGATGGACACCAAACCATTTTAGAAGATAATCACCGCTTACACTACGAACCGTGGGAACTCAAGCAATTTGAGCATATTGAATGTGAATGGCCGTTATTTTTCACTTATTTAGTTCTAGATGGATTATTTCGCGGTGAACAAGAACAAGTTAAAAAATACCAAAATCTTTTAAAATCATTACTTATAGAACAAAATGGTTTGCGTTTATTGCCAGAACTTTATTATGTTTGTGCAGAAAACATAGAGGCAGAAAAATTAACACCTCAAACGCAACCACGTTTGCCCAATGAAAATATTCCTTTGGTGTGGGCGCAGAGTTTATATTTCCTCGGTGAAATGTTGAGTGAAGGTTTAATCGCAGTTGGTGATATCGACCCTTTGGGAAGAAATTTGTGTGTGGGCAAACAGCGCGAAGCATTGGTACAAATTGCCTTGTTAGCAGAAGATGAAGATTTACAAACGAAACTAGAAGTTCACGGAATTGAAGCGCAAACACCCGCCCAATTAGAACCGATTCAAGTGAGAAAAGCTGAAGAGTTTTCAGCTATTTATACCCAAATTGGACGTAACGACAAACTTGGTTTAACTGGGCGGCCAGTGCGACGGTTGCGGAGTTTGACAACATCGAGAATCTTTCGGATTAGCGGTGAAACAATTGTATTTTTGCCTTCCTTTTCAGACTCTCAACAGTTTTATTTAACCCTTGATTACCATTTTTTACTGGATCAAATTAGAAGCGAACTAGCTTACATTCAAAAATATTGGAGCGACTTAGGTCGTCCTACCTTAACTTTAATGTTGACGCACACCATGTTAGAAAGTGGTTCTGAAGCATTACTAGAACTGATGCAAGAACTCAAAGATGGTGTTTGTAACGGCGTGCAGGTGAAATTAGGGCGGCTAAATCAGCTAATGTTAACAGCCGGAATCCAAAGAATTGATTTTCTACCAAATGCAGAATTCGCGCGATCGCCAGTGAAAAATGCTAGCCCACGTTGCTATTATTTAGCTTATCATCCTGATAAAAACTGGCGCTTAGGACATACCCAAGAATTTCAAATGGAGTACGAAACTAACTTGGGGTTATTGCTTTCTTACTTGCGTTCATCAGAGAATATTTACGAGCAAATCGAGTTATTGCAAACATTAACTCGCTTGCAGGGAATGAAATTTGATACGGGGTATGGCGGCCCAGGATATCCTGTCACCGTAGGCGATTTACTTGATGAAGTTTACACTAAAGCCGGAGATTTAAGCATTTGGGCAGTAGTGCGTCGGGCTGCGGGGTTACGCCAAATGGTTGATATCAGCCTATCAGATGCAGTCACGAGTATTTTGGTGCGGGGTAAGCAAATTGCTGTGGGTAAAGCTTACAGTGAAGCGTCCTTGATTAGCGTACCCATGTCTCACGATGAAATTGCTGATAAAATTAATCATTTTTGTCGTGAGGATATCCGCGATCGCGTCCTCACTCAAGAGATTTTAATCTATGTTGGTATCTTAATTCGCTCAGAACCCGAACTATTCCAAGGACTACTAACGCTGAGAGTTGGCTATCTGATCTTATTAATCACCAGCGAACTAGCGCGGGAATTGCACGTTACTCAAGATGAAGCTTACGATCGCTTAATGCAACTTTCACCCTTTGAAGTGAAAATGCGCTTGCGTCAGGTATTAACTGGATATACTGGTATGAGTAACCTGTTGCGCCAGCAAGAATCACTCCATGTCAAACAAAAAGAAAGTGATATTGCTTGGGTAGTATCACCAGGAATCGCCGAAGGGATAGAAGTTCCGCCAGGTGGTTGGCGGCGGTTTCGCCAAGCCGAGGGTGCGACGGGGCGCGTACCAAAAGAATTTTTTAAACAAGTTTGGCTATTAATGCAACATTGCAAGGGTCTAGTAATTGGCGATAAACTAGAGCGGCGCAATCGTTTAGATAGTGAGATAATGTTGTCGGAAATGACAGCCGGGGAAAGGAATTTTGCGCTGTTAGTTGAGCATTTGCTGAATAAAATCGAAGCTCCAGAATATCGCCAAGTTAATATTGAAGCATTAATCGAATTAGGAGCGATCGCGGCTAATAATCCCAAGCTGCAAATTGAAGAATATATCGTATTGGATGTGTTAATTGGCCATGCGGTGCGGTTAGCGTGGTTAGAGAATCATAGTCAACGCAGCGATCGCTATGATGAGGATAAGGCGAGTGCGTGGCGATCGTTTTACAATACTTCTCCTAGAGATTGCGCTAGTTATATTTTGAAGGCATTCAGGTTCTTAACGGAGTTTGTGAAAGATTTTTAAACACAGAGGGCGTTGAAAAAAAATATCCCCCACCTCCGATTCCAAAAGCAGGGGTTTTATTAAAACTACTTAACAGAAACAGCATCAACATCAATAGTGCTTCCACTAGAGGTAGAACCCTCAGTAGTATTAGGTACTTCAGCACCCACCTCACCCTTACGAGCTTTCCAGCCCTCAATAACTAGCCCAGACACTTCACTAACTAGCAGAGTCAATAGGAAAACATCATCAATCTGTCCCACAACGGGTATAAAATCTGGGAGAACATCAAATGGGCTGACCAAATAAACCAACGTTCCTAAAATTACCCACCAACGATATTTGGGGTTACGAAGTACACTGCGATACCAGGTATAAAGTGATTGGATTGAAAATTTCATATTTTGAACCTCCAGTTATCATTTATTTTGACAAATTATTCTAAAAATTCACGGTGCGAATAACCGTCCTAGTTAGTTGGGAGGATGCTACTAGTAATCTGTCAACAAAGACAAATACAGTATCTGGTGCTGATATCTACTGCTCTAGCCATAAGAGATATGCCTATATACTGATTTTACTTTACTAAAGATTTTATAAATTGCTCGGTATAGTCTTAAACTTCTGTGCAGATCCCAAAGAATAATCTTCTAATTTAAAATCAGCAAAAGGCTTCTTTTCTAACCTATTCCGTAGCGCCTCGTCAAGAATGACACCTGATGATTCTCTTTTAACACCAATAATTATCACACTTGTTTGATATGTCGTTAAATCTTGATTTGCCTGACAATCACTCCGTTGAAATTGACCCAAATTCAATAAGCGATAAATTTTGACACTTGATGTATTAATAAATAATTTTTTAACCAAAAGTTGTATTTGTTTAGAACGTTCTAAAGCCACACGTTCTTGAATTAATCTATCACCTTTACAAGAAGCCGTGCCGACAGAGATAATTTCATTGGGAGCTTCCATTATATTCTCTATACCTTCTTGTTCTAAATTCAACTTTAAAAGGTCAATGCTAATAATTTCATCATTGGATTTAAGTTGAAAGTTGCTACCTAAAAGCCATTTATATTTTAGTGATAAAACCGCTATATTAAATTCCGCTATCCTTCCCTGACTATCCTTCCCTTCTTGATAAGAAAAGTAATTGATATTACCTTTTTTTTCTGGATACTGTCTGTAATAAGATGTGTCAGGTAAATCTGATTTGCGTATGGCTAAACTCACTATACTAAGTAACCCTAATATGACTAATAAAACTGCAAAAAATGTCAATATCGGCACTTTTTCCGACTGCTTATTTGGAGATAATGAGTTGTTATTAATATCTCCAGTTAAATGCTCAATATTAGAAACTTCTCGGATATTACTATTTGTTGAAGTCGTGTCTGTTAATTGAGTTTCTATTTCTTCTAGTGAATGCAATATTTCTTGAGTACTGGCAGGACGTTTTTCTATATCTAATGCTGTTAGCCAATCAATTAAATTCAATAGTAAAGGTGAAATATGGGTCGCATGATTTTGCCAGTGCAACAAATTTTGCTGGACATCATACATCTCCAAAGGATGATATCCTGTCAGCAAAAATACAAAAGTGCGTCCCAAAGCAAAGAAATCTGACTGCGGTACTGCTTGACCATTCATTTGTTCTGGGGCGCTGTAGCCAGATGACATAAGTGCTGTCATCTTGTCGCCATTGCTTAGTTGGTCTTGGTAGGTTTTATTAATTTCATTGGCGGTACCAAAATCAATCAGTACTAGATTCCCCCAACCCTCCTCAAGGGGGGATCTAATCATAATGTTAGATGGCTTAATATCTCGATGTAGGTATTGTTTGCTATGTACTACATCTAAAATTTCTATCAACTGTCTTAACCAGTCTATGGCTTGTTCTTGGGATATGGGGCTATTTTGCTGTAGCCACTGTTCTAAGTTGTAGCCATCGATTTTTTCCATTGCAATGCAATGCAACACTAAACCATTTCGGGTTTGATACTGGAAGTAACTATCTTCTTTGGGAATTCCAGGATGCTTGAATTGTCCCAACACCGTTATTTCTTGCTGAAATAGTTCTACTGCTTGGGCGTTGTCTGATAAATCTTCTTTGAGTATTTTGAGAATTTTGGGGGTATTTTGTTCGTATGCCTCATAAACTTTACTAAAACCTGTTTTGTCACTCAATAGGCACGTCACCCGATAACGCCCTAGCAATTCTAGATGGGAACCACAACTTTGACAAAAGCGGTTTTGCTGATTATTCGGATGATTTGGTTTAGGGCAAACGGGATTGATACAAAGGCTCATGACAGGAGAGTGGGGAGTAGGGGAGCAAGGCAAGGGAGCAGGGGAGCAGGGGAGTAGGGGAGCAAGGGAGCAGGGGAGCAGGGGAGCAGGGGAGAAATTGCAGTAAGTTTTCCCCTCAGCCTCTTTGCACCTCAGCCTCTTATACTCAATGCCCAATGCCCAATGCCCTGTTTGGCCCATGCCCAATCCCCCTAGACATCGCTTCTATTAATTCTTCTGTTGCTGTATGACTAATCCCGTTTAATAATCATGAGATTTTTTATTTGTGTTCTGCCAAGAAAGCTGCCACAGTTTGGTTAAATGCCTCTGGTTGTGTCAAAAACGGCCAATGATTGCCAGGAACTTGGCAGATACGTAAGTTTTGAAGATAGGTTTTGTAAGGTTGAATTTGCCAATTTTGGCGATTTAATCCTTGTTTTGGCTGGATGAATAGGGCAGGGATGTCAAGGGGAATTGTAAAACCGGGCACTTGCATGACTGCCTCAAAAATTCCGTCGCGGGCGGCTATAGTAAATTTGCTGCCCCAACTTCCATCGGGTTTTTGTTCTATTCCTGCTTGGAAGACTTGCTCTTGTAAAGAAGTCCATCCTTGATATTGCTTTAATTGCCGTGCTTGTTGTTCGGCTTCTTGTTGACTGGCAAAGGGCCCCATGCTTTTAAGAAAAGGCAAGAAGCGATATAACATCGGGAAAGTTACCCTGAAAAGACTGGGCATTTTCCAGATAAAAATCGGATCGACGAGAACTATACTCCGTAAACGTTTTGGGTTTTGTCTTGCCCAGATGACGGCTAATTTACCTGTCCAAGAGTGACTTACAATATGGGCAAAAGTCCATCCAAGACTATCCATAAGCGCTTCCAGGTCTGCGATCGCACTCTCAAAGCTATAATCTATCTCTGGTTTACTACTTTGGCCATGTCCCCGCATATCTGGCGCAACTATGTGGTAATCCGCCGCCAAGTAATCTCCTAAACTAGACCACACCAAAGCATGATCGCCTAAGCCGTGTAACAGCAGTAAAGGTTCTTGACCTTGATTCCATTCTAAATAAGAAAGTTGGATATCAGGTTTTGATAAAGTTTGACGTACAGGCATCATTGCACATCCAGGCTTAGATAGTTTTGCGTTTATATGGTACTGCGAAAGAAGATGGGGAGCAGGGGGGCAGGGGAAAAGGTTAAAGGTTAAAGGGAAAAGGAATAAATTTAATCTTTCCCCTTTTCCCCTTTCCCTTTTCCCATGCCCAATGCCCAATTCAATTGTTATCATTTACCACTTTATGACTCTGAGGATTGTACCAATTGACACGAAATAATGAGGCTAATGAATGCCAAGATCAAGAAAAGGATGCCCCAAGGATATTAAAAGTACTATGCCAGAATTACACCAATCAATTGCCCAGCATTATCACGAACGGACTAAATACAACCCTGATACTCTCGCCTCTAAAAGCCAGCGATTAGACTGGACTAAACAGCCAGTTCCCTTTAAAGAGTACAAAATTGGCTCTACTTTTGATCTCAAACCCTATATCCAAGACAAAGCAGAGGCTTATGCTAATAACCCAGATGCTAAATGGTGGCAAAGATTTTCACGGCTATTGTTTCGCAGTTATGGATTGACAGCAAGAATGCCTTCTATGGGTAGTGCAGTGTATTTACGCGCTGCTCCCAGTGCAGGCGGACTATACCCTGCCGAGGTGTATGTGGTTTCCCGTGGTACATCGTTCTTGCCGCCTGGTCTATATAACTACCAGTGTCGAACTCATTCTCTCATGCATTATTGGGAAAGTGATGTTTGGCAAACTTTGCAAGCAGCTTGTTTCTGGCATCCTTCTTTAGAAAATACCCAATTGGCAATTATTGTGACTGCGGTATTCTATCGTTCTGCGTGGCGCTATGAAGATCGGGCTTATCGTCGGATTTTTCTGGATACGGGACATCTGTTGGGTAATATCGAGTTAGCTGGTGCGGTTACTGATTATCGCCCCCATTTAATCGGCGGCTTTGTCGATGAATCAGTTAACGATCTGCTTTATATCGATCCGCAACAAGAAGGTGCGATCGCTGTCTTACCTCTGGCAGACTTATTAGATGTTAATCAAAATTTACCATTGGGATGTACTGCTTTACCTTCCGCTACTGAAACCAGTTATCCTCAAATCCCTGATGGCGAACTACTAACATATTTCCATCAACATACCCAGATTCAATCAGGTGTAACTGGTAATCTTAATCTACCAACTATTAAACAAGAAAAATCTTTAGAGGATAAATACAATTTTCCTTTCTGTTTAAAAATTCCCACCACTACTGCACCTATAAACTGGGGACAAAAACTATCAGAACTAGAAACCACTATGTATAAGCGACGCTCTACCCGCGCTTACAATGGTGATGATTTAAGCTTCGATGAATTGAAAAGTTTACTCGATTTCACTTACCAACCGCAAAATTACATCGACCAAAGTTTAGATATTTCTCCAGACTACTTCGATCTAAATTTAATCGAAACATTCATTGCTGTTTGCGGAGTCAAAGGACTGGAGGCGGGTTGTTACTATTACGCGCCCAAAGCCCAAGAATTACGCCAAATCCGGTTTAAAAACTTTCGGCGAGAATTACATTTTCTCTGTTTGGGACAAGAATTAGGACGGGATGCGGCAGCGGTATTATTTCATACAGCCGATTTGAAAGCTGCGATCGCCCAATATGGCGATCGCGTTTACCGTTACTTGCACATGGATGCTGGTCATTTGGGACAACGCCTGAATTTAGCTGCAATGCACCTGAATGTAGGCGTCAGTGGTATCGGTGGATTCTTTGACGATCAAGTAAATGAAGTTTTGGGCATTCCTGCTGATGAAGCTGTTTTATATATCACCACATTGGGACGCCCAAGATAACAATAATCCCAGAGACGCTGAGAATCTAGAAAGTTTCTTTCTCTGTCCTTTACGTCTCTGTGCAAGCTTACGGGGCTACAACTTGGGCTAAGATACAAGATAAAAAAAGCCTCATCGCCCTTTGTCCTTGTAGGTAGTACTGGTGCTTGTTAGGACTTAGTGTAAATAATTAGGCAACTAATTCGTAGGAATCTTTTATATCTATCCATATAATTGAATATAAAAACTGCTATGACGGCGAATAGTCCGTCCAGATTCTTTAATTCCACCGATATATTTTTGAATACCTATACATTTAATTTATGGTTGGGGTCTAAATACCCATCCATGACGTAATTCAGAATTGCGTTAGCGCAGCGTAAAGCCTTCTCTTCTCTTTCAGAGACGCTAACGCGAACGAGAGGCTTCTCTTTCAGAGACGCTAAGGCGAACGCCAACGGCATGGCTTCGCTTAGAGCGAGTCTGCGTACTCTGTAAGAGTTGCAAGCTACGCTTTTAGCGTCTCGTAGAGAGCGTCATTGCGAATGGGATTTTGGTAAATCCGGGTAATTTAGATTTTAGTCAGTTTTTCCTGAATGAATGTCCTGTTTTGCCTCTCGACTAGCTGTAGATGTGATTAGAAACGGATTATTAGGGAGAATTCTTTGAGCATCGAAAACGACGGTCGCGGCAGTGGCAGGTAGTGTTAATGGCTTTTGTATTAGTTATAGATAGCGTCGGCGCAGCCCAACCTAGTCATCGCTATAGACTGGTGAAGCTCCGATATTAAGCTGGTGTTATGTTGAATGGGGCAAGAGTGATAAAAAAGGGTTAATGTCTCTTACCTGCTCCCAGATATAGCTCACCCACTTTCGGGTCATTCAACAATTCTTCACCAGGGCCGGAGATCGCATCACGTCCCGATTCTAATACATATCCACGATTAGCCATCTCTAAAGCTTTACGGGCATTTTGTTCAACTAATACGATCGCAGTACCTGCCTGATTAATTTGTTTAATCTGCTCGAACACTTGTGTCACCAAAATCGGCGACAAAGCAGCAGATGGCTCATCTAAAATCAGCAAACCAGGTGACAACATTAAAGCTTTGCCCATCGCTAGCATCTGGCGTTCTCCTCCAGAGAGAGTACCAGCACGTTGACGACGGCGATCGCTTAATCTCGGAAACATAGTAAATATTTTATCTTTAATTGGTTTCAAAGGAGTGTTAAGCACAAAAGCACCCATCTCCAAATTCTCTTCAACACTCAAAGAAGGGAAAACATTGGCGATTTGCGGTACGTAGCACATTCCTCGTTGGACAATTTGATTGGACTTTAGCCCCACGATATTTTCACCTTTGAAAGTAATTGTGCCTGTGTGGGGGATCAAAAGCCCAAAAATTGCTTTTGCCAAAGTAGATTTACCTGCACCGTTGGGGCCAATCACTGTCACCAATTCTCCTGGTGCAACTTGAAAATTCACACCTTGCAGGATATCTACATCTTTGATGTATCCAGCGCGAACATTTTGAACTTCTAATAAATAGTCATTAGTCATTGGTCATTTGTCATTGGTCAATCGATTTTGGATTTTAAATTTTGGATTTTGGATTGACCCCGACCACAACTTGTACTGAGCGTAGTCGAAGTAGGGTACGGGGCAAAATGATTTTAAATTTTGGATTTTGGATTTGTTCCGCTTGACTTCGGACGGGGCATGAACAGGAATAATCTAAAATCTACAATCTAAAATCTAAAATTGGCACGGTCAAGTCAAACATCACTATTGACTGTTGACTATGGACTATTACGGAGTTTTTTGCAACTCTGGTCGTTCTTCTGGAAGAATTGCCCCTTCTACAGGGCAAACTTGGAGACAGATACCACAGTCGATGCAAGTGGCAAAGTCAATCCAGTACCAATCTGTTCCCTTGGCATTTTTGCCCGGGCCATCATGAATACAAGCTACTGGACAGGCATCTACGCAGTCAGCAACGCCTTCACAGACTTCTGTAACAATTGTATGCGGCATGTTCTCGATTCCCTCTCTTCTGTATCGGCTCTTTCTAGCCTAGCAATTAGTTTAGTTCTGTTGGCTGGCAAATCGTAACGCTTTCTGAACCAGGATATCTTTTGAAGTGCTATGGCAACAACTTGAAACTAAGTGTAATACATCTAAGAATCAAAGAACCGGAGATCAATATAGTAAACACAGAACATAAGACAAAAAATGATGAACGGTCCCCATCGGTAATATTGCAATAGTATAACTAATTTTTCTTCAGTATTTTTAATGAAATTATTAAGGCGATGATTCAGTATTTCCAATTCTATATCGTTGCGATTGGAGTAAGTTTTGATGTCGCGCTCGCCAATTTTGCTGTGATAATTTTGGCATAGCTGGCTAAAGGATGATATTGATGAATCAGTTTTATATTTTAGATTCGTGAATAAATCAAGAATCTAAAATATAAAAAACATTTGCTTATCTAATCCGCTTTACAGATACAGGAGAACGTTGGTTTCCATCATCAATATTGACAAATATTGGTGGACTATCAGGTAGAATTGAAAACAAAAAGTTATCAGCACGATAAGTCGGATGCTTTATCGAAGTTCCAGCGTAGACGGGATTATAGCCCACGATAAGTAATCCTTCTGCAAAAGGTCTGAGGTACATCGTTTGGTCTACAGCTTCCGTCTTTTCTAACAAAATGTTATAATACCTAGTTCTCATTGTTCCAGAATATCCGTCCATTCTGAGAATACTTTTATGAACAATTCCACCAGCGCTATATGTTAGCTCCCAAGTTCCCTCAATTGGGCTGGCTAATTCTGATACTTGAGCAATAGTAACTTGTGAAGACTGAGCAACATCAATCGAAGATGCAGTGGTAGGTGCTTCTGTTTTGGCGCTTTTCGCATTTGCTGACTCGATTCCAAACAGCCCCATGCTACTAACTACTAAAATCCCAGTCCAAGCAATTTGTCTGATATTCATAGTTTTGTGTTGTGTTATAAATGGATGAGTTGAGACTATATACTTTGCAATAGTCATGCTATTGACAGCAAAGCTTTTGCAAACGATAAAATCATTTGCAGAGTATGCAATTAACTTGTGAAAAGTCTTATTTCTGTAGAGAAGAGAATCGCTGATTAATGATTGGATAATCAGTGTTTTTTACCCTACAAAGGACTATCGGAGGCTAGAGCAATAATCGACGATAATATTTACGTAACTTTACAAAAAATATAAACTACTTTAATTTAGAGACTATTTATAAAGTAAAGACAAAATTCTTATAGGGTGTGTTGGGCGCATATTTCGAGATTAATTGTCACGATAAATATGAACTGAGTGCCTAACGCACCATTTTAGATAGTGGTGCGTTACTTAAGATTTACTAGATCCCCGACTTCTCAAAGAAGTCAGGGATCTAACTTTTAACGAATGATTTAAAACTGTTATAGATGTGTTTTAACTTATTATTAATTAGGACAAGCAACATCTTGAGCGAGAACAAGCTGCGAATTTTTATTTACAGTAACGATCGCCCGCGTAGTATTTTCTTTCCGATCGCCATTCACATTAAAACTAATTGGTACACTTGGCTCAAAACTAGTTGCTAAACCTGGCTTGGATATAATTTTTTGAATAGTATGACTTAATGCTGCCACCTTTTTGAGAGCTTCTTGATTTTCAATTTCTGTATCAAACAATTTACTTTGAATACTTTTTCTACCCACGGATGGATTTGAGATCTCAATAGCTTTCAACAACGCCTGAATAGCCTCGTATGCTAAGGCTGTGCGTAGATTTAAATCACCGCCCCAGTATTTACGTATCTGATCTGCAAAAGGTTTTGCACCACATTGATCTGGATGCCAGCCAACTGCAAGAAATAAGATATCTTTTGTCGTTTCTAGAGGTAGATCACGAACTTTTTGAATATAGAGAGTATTTGCCCCTAAAATTATTTTTTTCCCTTTGTTCCATTTGATAATATTAATTGCCTTCTCAAATGCTGTGTTCTCGTTAGTCTGACCATCGGGCAATACTACTAAAGCATCTGCCTGATTCATAACCTCCTGTGGAAGTTTTGTGGAATCAAATTTTGCATCATATAGATTATCAAAGCTCTTAATTACACGTCCGTTATACCCTGTTCCTTGAAGGACACTCTTAAACTGGTTGAACAAATCTTTGCTAAATAACTCTTTCTTGTTATAAAAAACAACCACTTTTGGGTCTGATTGCTTGCGATATTCAATTAAATATTTCACTAAACTTTCGGCTTCTACTCGTGTTGATGAAACTGTACGGAAGAATACTTTAGAGGGATCGCCACCGCAGTCTGGCTTGGCTTGAAGGTCAAAAACGGTGCTGGTTGGAGAAATAACTACAAGTGGTTTTGGGTCTTTGGAATAAACATTCAAAGCTGCACAAGTGTTCTCAGAGGTATAGTGCCCCACGACAGCCAGAATTTCATCTTTTTTGTAGAGCCAATCTGCAATTCGTCTAGCTTGAGCGGGGTTATTGTTATCATTAGCAATAACAACTTGTAAGTTGATCCCTTTCTTATTGACGGCTACATCTTGCGCTTGAGCTACTCCCAAGAAGATACCCTTTCCAGCATCAATATTCAATGGCGCAGCAACAGCAATAGTGTAAATTGGCAAATTTGAATCTTGGATACGCCGAAGATTCACGACAGCGTTGTTACGATAAATCAGGATTTCAGGGTCTTGTAGCGCATTTTTTTCCTCTGTATTAAGAGATGAAAGGGGTGGAGCATCTTCATCGTTTTCTTTTGGACGAGGATGGAGTTTATCAAAAGTATTCACAGCTTGTTCATATTGACCACGATGAAATTGTTTAATAGCTTCTTCTTTGTTTTTGAGATATTCTCCACTCAGTTTTACTCTGCTATTAGCAATTGCCTTTTCACCATAGCTGATAAAATTCTCTATGCAGATTGAGGGAAAAATCTGACAGCGGTTGATCCAAATTTGACTACTTACTACAACTAAAGTAAAGGCAGCAAATCCAAGAATAACAATCAAACAATAACGACCGAAATAAGATCGCAAGCGCGACAGTAGCGATAAAGCTGGCGAAACTAAAAATCTAGTAATGAAATGACGAAGATTAGATAGTAAGCGCCGCCATAGTGGTGGAGGAGGTGGCGGTGGCGGTGGCGGGAGAGGTGGCTTGGGAATTGGGGCAGGCCAAACTAACTCTGGCTGATTCGGATTGACGCAAATGACGGGTAGCCAGGAAGCAGCTGGAAAATAAAATTCTAGAGGTTCGAGGCGATCGCGAGCCTTACGCACTGCCAAACAAAGAGGTGTACCTTGAGAAAATTCCCTCAAGAAGTAGAGTAAGAATTGACAGGCAATGCGATCGAGCACAGGTTCCCGCATCACAATCGCAACTGGTAGATTCAACTCTGTTAAAAAATCTGCAATTCCTAAACCATCACAAGAATTGAAGATTGCCAACTTTAAACCTCTCATTACCGCTGTCGTTAAACTTTGACGTAACGCATCTAACGGTAAATTATTACCTTGACTAATTTGAATTGTGCCACTGTTTCCCTGACTGGAACTATGTCCGGCAAAAAACAAAATATCCCAATTTCCATCAAATAACAGGCTAGACAGAGTTTCTGGACTCGGCTCTGATATTTTAGTAATTTCTGCTCCACGCTGTTTCAGGATCTCTAACGCTGCTTCATCTTCTTCTAGTTTTAAACGACCATCATGACTACCGAAAATAGCTAAAACTTTGATTGGTGCTTCTAGGATGGCTATTGGACTATTATATTTAGTGAATAAAGCAAACTCAGCATTAGGAAGCTGGCTATGGCTAAATAAATCCCATAAATGCCAGGGGAGTCTACGCAAAATATCATTTTCTGTGTCAAATGCTGTAGAGCATCTAATGATAATAGGGACAGATTGATCCTTGCGGACTCTTGCATTTGCCCGAATGCGATCGCGCAAACTACTGAAAGCAGTATGCCGAAACCATGTCCTACAACGGTCACGTAGGTCTGTAGTTCTTTGTCTCCAATCTGCATAGGATACGTTCGTTTTTTGTCCAGAAATTGCTTGAAGCGCACGACTGCGCTCTAGTGATATTTCCTGCCACTCTCCATACAATTGCGGCATTTCAGGTGCAGCAGGAATAACAGGTAAATCATTATATTCTTGAATAGTTCGACCATCTTCTAAAATCTGAAGCGACAGGGTAAATCCCTCAGCGAAGCTACCAGCACTAATTCGGATAACGACAGCAACGTTTTGAGGAAATTGAGGGCTAGAGGGGGACTGCACCATAGACAACAATAGGAGAGCGCCTGGAGATAAAGAATTTCTTAAGAAACAATTCAGGAGTCAGGAGGAGGCAGTGCGTTGCGGAGGTTCCCTCCGTTGTAGCAACTGCCGTCCACAATTCACGAGAATTCTCTGCGACTGACGGATGATAAAGGGGTTTAAGATCCCGACTCAATCTTCTCCTCTCAAATACATTAGGCAAACGATTTGGCGGTCTTCAATTAGGTAGTTGTCTAAAACCTTATCTAATCACATTCTGAATTCTGTATTCTTCTTCAATTAGATAAGCACGATGAAGCGTGACTGTGCAATAGAAAGCTAAGAAACGAAACTATCAGTAAAGCTGGCATCATTGAGAACAACACGGGCACTAAAGCGATCGCCTGCATCCGCTGTAAATTTAAACTGTATATACCGATCTTGCTGTCGTGATTCCACTTCAAAAAACGGATTTCCGCTTTCATCCAGTACGATGAGTTTTAATCCCAACGGCAGATGAGATAGTTGCTCTTGAGGATACACTCGCAGGAGAATTAACATTTTGCCATCTGATTTAGGTAAAATACCAACCATCAGTCCTAGCGGATACCCTATCAGATAAATTCCTAAATCTTTGGCACTGATTACCGGACAGTCAGGGTGTTGGGGATTTAGTTCCCACAACAACTCAGCCGACTGCCAGCGAATTTCATCATCCTGGGTAGTTTGGATCAGATTTACCAAAGCTTCCTGGGGATTTAGATGAAGCGGAGTAGATTGCACCAAATTGGAAGACTGTCCGCGATAGAGTTGTTCAACCCGTTGGCGAATGGGGTCTTCACCTCGTTGTTGAAGTTGTGGCTGATAAAGTTGTGTAATTTCTCCTTTAATAGTGCTGAGTAAGTCTTGCGGGGGTTGCCAATCAGATTCAAACCTTTTTTTTAGCCATTGTCTGAGTTGAACAACTGGTTCTGCTGGCGGCTCTAACGTCAAACGTTCCAGTAATATATCGAGGGGTTGAAAATAGCTGCGCGGTAGTTCAGACACTGAGACGGATTCTACAAATCCTAAAATTTCTCCTTCTTGGTAGGGTTCATCAAGTTGAATCATCACGTAGCCAAGGCGTTCTGACCATACTTCTTGGGGAATTGTACATTTGCGATCGCTCTGACGAAGCGACCTACACTCTAAAAAGCCTTGCAAACTGGGAATATACAAGTCTGCAATATTTTCTACCAAGCGATTGAGGGGATTCCAGCTATGACTTGCTTCTAAATGGGTATCGATGCCTAACAGTTGTAAATAACGCCTAGTCACTAACACGGCTAACGTATTCCGATAAACTTGTTGCGATTGCTCTTGAGTTGGCTGTTGTTGAGCAAACTGGTATGCCTGACATCGATCGGTAGCTGTAATAGGAATTGCGATCGGCATAAATTTTGCTGTGGTATCAATCATAATTTGTGTGAAAAAAGGGCCAAACTTAGCGGAATCTTATTCAGGTAATAACTTTCTGAATCGAGGGAAACATCGTGTTTTACAAAATCTCTTCAGCGCCAATGGTTCGACACCATACTTTTGGGCGAGATCGTCCCAAGAAAACTCTCCTGAATTACCCAACACCTTCAAAATATCAATTAACAAAACCTGACAGTTGACATGAGGATGACTCTGCATTCGACAATTACTTAACAGATGCGAATTATTTTGCACTAACTCCAACCATTCTTGGATCGTTTCATGCCAGCGATCGGGTTTTGGTGCAGGAGGATAAATCGACTCATTATCTTCTTCATCTGCTGGAAGATTTAACCGTCTACCCTGTTCCGTGGCTCTTTCTTGAATGACATCTTGAATGATCCATCTTAACTTTTGGTTAAACCAGGTGACAAAGCTTGCCAGTACTGGATTATACTCATCAAAATGTTCCATAAACCATATCCAGGTTCGTGATAGCGCTTCACTATAGACATCTGGTAATATCCCTCTACCTTGCCAAATTAATCTGGAAGACCTCATCATATTAATAATGAGATCCTTTGCCCGCTTTGCTTGATTTAGGTCATCAGTTTGACATGCTTGCTCAAATAGCCATTGCCGTGCAGGAATGTTGTTCATGATTTCCCGGATCTTTTCTAGCTGCTGTAATAGCCTGCTGCTTTCAATTGGATAATTTAAAGCAGCCTGAAGCAAGCCAATCAGAAGAGAGTTATTACACATAAAGCAATACAGTTGAGTTAAGCATTTCTTCCTTCTCTTGATTTATCTCTCTGCGTTCTCTGCGCCTCTGTGGTTAGTTAAAAAAAATAACTTTGACAAAGAACTTTTAGCTTTCACTGAACCGTATTGACACATAGAGGTTATTCAGACCCCATCAGTTTAGGGTTGAATATTATGACAGTACCTCCCCTCCTCTTACTTGCCTGATAGGCTATCGAAGCGAGAGACTGGGATATTCTAGATTGTTCACAAAACTTTATTAGAAGATGCCCAAGCAAGCAAAAAATGTTTAGCTAAAATTTGGCATTTATCCACTCAAGAAGGTGAAATGGAACCGAGCCAGAGCAGAAGACGGTGATGTACAGGATTTGTCAACAATTAACAAAAATGTACACGCCTGTATATTTAGTAATTACCGACACTAGAACAGGCGACTTAATCATTATTGCTGGTGAAGAGATAGAAGCATCAATTAGCCCAGAAGGAAAGGTGAGTTATGAGTCAACCGAAGCCGAATTTTGAACAAATGACCATGAAAGACCTAAGACAGTACATTTTAGTTCATAGAGACGATGAGGATGCTATTCATGCAATGGCGATACGTCTTCGCAATCAGGGGACAACAGGTACAGTTGAAGAGTTTTTAGAACATGTCAAGCAGCAAACTTTTGGAGATTAGGGACTGGAGAGTGGGGAGATGAGGGAGACAAGAAGACAAGGGGACAGGGGGAGTGAGGGAGCGAGGGAGAAGAATTAATAACCAATGCCCAATGCCCCATGCCCCATGCCCCACTCACTTAACGCAATGGTTCTATTTTTGGTGAACCATCAGCTTTGATCCAGACAATTTGGGCAATGCGGCGATCGCTTGCATATTGGCGAATCGCCTCTGCATCTCTTCCCCCCAAGTCAATTTCTACTCGCACCAAATCAGTAGAATCTCTGAGTTTTTGCGCGTAGACAAAGGCGGCGGCGTTAGCACTAGCTGTCTCTGGTGCTACCAAACAGTCAGTCGCTGGAGTTTCTTGTGGTAATTGCTGAGTAGACAATAAAACTTGGTATAAATCTTCGATACTTAGTCCGAAACCAATTCCGGGAATGTTTTCTCCTTGAGGATGATATAGCCCCAAAAGCTGGTCATAGCGACCACCGCGCCCTAAAACTCTGGCTTGGGATTCGGTATCGTTGACAACTTCAAATACAATACCAGTGTAGTAATCTATGGTTTGGATCAGGCTGAGATCGAGGATCAACGGAAATTTTTTCTCTGATTCTAGTAATTCTACTAGGGATTTGAGGTTATTCACTGCTTCTCGCTGTTCTTCATCTAAATCCAGACTACTAACTTTTTGCAACACGTCTGCACTTGGCCCGCGCAAATCCATGATGATTTGGGCCCGATCGCGCAGTTTGTCAGTTAGGGGTAAATTATCTATGGTGATGCGGTCAAGATGAGCGATCGCACTGCGAACTCGATCCTGTAAATTAGCAGGAAAGGCACTCAGGAGCGATCGGGTAATTCCCGCTTCACCCAAAATTAAATGCCATCCCTGCAAACCCAATGCTGCCAAACAATCTGCGACTAACAGCAGGACTTCCGCATTCGCCAACAATCCGCCAGCACCTAACAATTCCACCCCAGCTTGATAAAACTCTTGCTGGCGATTATGCCTACTTTCCCAAGTGCGACGAAACACATTGGCGTTGTAATACAACCGTTGTGGATAAGTGACACCAGCCATTCGAGTGACAACAGTACGAGCAATAGATGCTGTTAATTCTGGACGTAGCCCTAATTCATCATCTTCACCATTTTGTTGTAGTTGAATCACCATCTGACGCTGGATTGCTTCCCCCGCCATCAGGGTATCCATCCGCTCTAAAGTCGAGGTGATAATCCTGTGATATCCCCAGCGATGAAACACCTGCTGTAACCGATCTTCAATCCAGCGTTTTTTCTCCACATCCAAGGGCAATAAATCCCTGGCTCCCGCTGCTGGTTGATACACCATTATTTTTTCTTCCCACCAAACAAACCACCGAACAAACCACTACCAGATTTATCTGGTTGCTTATCTCCATTATTGGGGGATGAAGTCACCTTCTGATCGCTAGGTTGTTGTCCTAAAGCCTTATCTATTTTAGGTTTCCATTGCAGAGCCGTTTCGTCACTGGGATCTAATTTTAGAGCGTTGTCAAAGTGGATTTTGGCCATTTTTAGCTGATTTTGCTTCAAATACACCATTGCAATTAAGCTATGACAGCGACTATTTTTCGGTTCTAGCTTTAGGGCCTCTTGCAATTCTACTTTGGCTGGGGCAAATTGGTTTTTGTCAATCAAAGATTGAGCGCGACGAATATACTGCTCTACAATCAAGTCTTCTTTTGGTGGCGCTGGTGCTGGTGCTGCTGCTGGTGTATTTTTTGGTGTATTTGGTTGAGGTGTACCTGATTGAACTCTGGGTTGAGCAGGTGGCGGCGCGGCGGATGCTTTACCCGCACTCCGCATTAAATACACTAAATTCAACTCACTAGCTTGGGCAATGACTTGCAGTGCTTGTTCTAAAGAATTATATTGAGTTTGGGCTAGTTTTGCGATCGCAGTTTTATAAAAATGATCGATATTACCTGCCTCAACTAACTGTCTAGCCAAGTCGGTGTTTAGAGTTACCGAAGTCGATTCTTGTACCAGACGCTTGCCAATTTGCGACAAAATTAGAATATATTCAGTGCGAGTGCGATCGCCAGAGAGTTTTTCATAAGCTGGATTAACCAGCTTTGATAACAATTCATTACCGAGATGTTTTTGAGCAGCAGTTTCAGTAAGACTACTGTCTGGGTGCAAACGGCGGGCGACTTGGAGATAGCGTTTGCGAATCTCTTTGACATCGGCATCAACTGGAACGCACAGCACTGCGTGATGATCTATGAAATCATATTTAAATAGTCCACGATCTATTTTGAAAGACATATAGAGTTTTTACACCAAGGGAGCAGTTAGATTGCTTTTAGTGTACCCAAAGTCGTAGAGAAAGCCCCCATCTGCTACACCCAAGCTGACAGTGGCGGAACCCGTAAAAGTTCGTTACTCAGGGAGCCGTGAATATAACTATTTGTGGCAAGAATTCTACCAGATTCAATTTTGACAGCAGTACCATCGTAGGCGGTGATTTTGCCCCCGGCTTCTTGTACCAAAATTATCCCAGCGGCAATATCCCAAGGAGAAAGTCCCCGTTCCCAGTAACCATCGACACGTCCACAGGCAACATAAGCCAAATCTAGCGATGCCGAACCGCTACGTCTAACTCCTTGGGTAAGATGGGTAAGATGAGTAAATTCTGCGTAGTTGTTATCAGAGGTTTCACGGCGATCGTAGGCAAATCCTGTTACTAGTAGACTTTTACTCAGTTCAGATGTTAATGAAACCTTGATGGGCTGACGGTTACGCGTTGCCCCGAAGCCAGCAGCAGCACGGAATAGCTCGTTGTGAAATGGGTCATAAATTACACCAACTTGGGGAATGCCATTAATTAACAGCCCGATGGAAACGGCGAAAAATGGGTATTGATGAGCGTAGTTGGTTGTGCCATCGAGAGGATCTATTGCCCAGAGGTACTCATTCTGTTGATTACCTAATTTCCCTGATTCTTCAGCGAGGATCGAGTGGTGGGGAAAGTGGCAACGCAAAATTTCTAAAATCAACTCTTCTGAAGCTTTATCAGCAGCCGTGACTAAATCACCAGAGCGTCCTTTTTCAATAATTGCGTCTTCTAACTTACCCAAGTAACCTTGCAAAATAGCACCAGCAGCCAAGGCCGCTTCTGTAGCAATATCTAGAAAAATTTGTAAATTTGTCATTTGTCATTTGTCATTCGTTATTAATTCTTCTGTTTCACTTTCTCATTCCTTCACTCAGCACTTAGGACTAATTAAAGATTTTGGCGGCGAAACTCGCCGGGAGTGAGGCGCATGGGTTTTTCTGGGTTCCAGATTCCTTGCCCCATGAGTCTAGCCCATTGTTGGGCACGTTCTAAACGCTGGTCATACTTGTGGTTAGGCGATCGCCCTACAAACATTGCATTTCCTTGTTTGACTAATTCTTCATTCAATAACACCTTATTTTTCCACACATAAGCTAGAGTTCGCCCGATTTTGTCTTTTGCTTCTAAATCAAACTCCAGCGTTACCGATTGTTCTACACCACCAATTAGATTCTCTAGCTGTTCTTTTGCTGCTTCCCCCCAAGGGCGTTGTCGCAAATCTGGTGCATCAACACCCACTAACCGCACTTGGGAAATCAAATTTGGTTGTTCAGCCATGCCCAAAACTTCTAAACTTTGCCCACTAACTACCCGCGCTACTTTCACCTGGGCTTCATTGTTCGGCAGCTGGTTTTTACCTTGACAACTCACCAACAGCAATAAGCAAGCCAAAATCGCTATTTTTCGCACCCAGTCACCAAGACGCACAGGCATCAGAAATTCTTCTATGGTCGCTGCATATGCCGAGCAGAACCTCTTTCCCCCTGCCCCCTGCCTCCTGCCCCCTGCCTTATTCAATTGTTTATTCCTCATCTAAGGGTAAACCCGCTTTAACTCTTCCCTTAGCAAAATAGCGTCCAAACTGAAGTTCGTAGACTTCATCTTCGTCTTGTGTCTCCACCTCCAAGTCAGAACGGGGGTAACTCACACACAACAAGGCATAACCTTGCTTACGTAAATCTGGTGACAAGCCGATCGCTTCTGGTTGGTAAATTTCTCCTGATAACACTCTCACAGCACAAGCAGTGCAAGCCCCATTGCGACAGGAAAACGGTAGTTCTACCCCTTGTTTTTCGCCAGTGTGCAGGATGTAGCGGTCTTCTGGCACTTGTAGGGTGTGTGTTTTGCCAGTGGCGCGATCGCGAACTTTAATTGTGTATGTACGGGACATCTGGATTTGCGTTTTGGGATTAGGACTATCAAATTCAATTTAGAATATCTTTCTTTATCTTTGCATTTTCTGGGATTCTATAGTAGAATTGTAAATTGTGGCACCTGGAGAGGTGGCCGAGTGGTTTAAGGCGCAGACCTGGAAAGTCTGTTTAGGGAAACTTAACGGGGGTTCGAATCCCCCCCTCTCCGTTTTCAAACTTAATTCTAAATATATAGTCTGAACCATAGTTGTACAAATAGTTAGGTTCAGTAAGAAGCATATCTAAAACTTAGACTAATACATTGCCTAAATTGAATCAATTTAGGCAATGTTCAATTGTTTTATAACGGAATAATAAGGTTGTGGCTTATTCACAAAATACTGCTTAAGTTATCTTTTAGGGAGCTCCAAGAAATAAATTGTCCAATATTCTGGGATGAGCATCTTGCCCGCCGCACAAGAGTTATTGAATATTTTGTTATTTGGAAGTCTCTTAAGCAGTATTTTGTCAAGTGCGTAACTTTCTGGATGAATGTTACTAAAACCTCTACTAAGACTTTAGAACCCACACAGAAACAGAACCAGCATCGCATCGAAAATCAGCCCAGCCCTGATCATTCGTTGTTACAGGTTCGCTGATATGTTCAGTAATATCAATGTAAGTGCTGTTGGGTTGCCCAACTTCCATCCATTTAGTCCCTTCTCCTCCATTACTCAGAACAACCGCGATACCGCCAGGATGTTCTTCATCTCCTAAGCGTGTCCAGCCGATTGTATTGGCGTGATCGAAGTAATCGTATTGGTCGCCATAGGCATAGGTTTGACGAGCGTGCAAAAATTTATCAATTATCCATTTATGACTATCGAGCCAAATCTCATGCTCATTGCCATCGCTGCCCGTATCCTTGTAATTAGCACCATAGTAATCCGCATAGAAGATACAGGGATAACCATCACTTCGCAGTAGGATCAACGCATAAGCCAACGGTTTAAACCAGCTTTCTACTACAGACTCCAATGACTGCAAGGGTTGAGAATCATGATTCTCTACTAAGGTAACGGCTAAAGCAGGTTGCTGTTGCACCAATGTGTTATCAAATATCTGCCGCATATCATAGTCATTGCCTTGTTTGCTGGCAGCGCTAAAGTTATAGTGCAATGGCGCATCAAACAACAGCACATCGCCACCAGTGACGCTAATGAAATGGTGCAGTGCTTCAATTTCATAAGACCAATACTCACCAACGGCAAAAAGATCGCGACCAGCCTTTTGGCGACAGTGTTGCAGCCATTCTGGGAAAAAGCCAGCTCTAACGTGTTTAACCGCATCAAAACGAAAGCCATCTATATCAGTGGTTTCTACAAACCACTCACCCCAGCGATTCAACTCGTCGCGAACTTCTTGATTCTCCATATCGAGATCGCATCCCATGAGATAGTCGAAAGCGCCTTTTTCTAGGTCAACCTGTTCGTCAAATTGTTTATCTTTAAACAGATAAATTGCGTTCTCACCTTCGTTGTAAACATTGTAATCAACCGCGTCGAAGTGCCACCAGTGCCATTCCATATCGGAGTATTTACCCTGACGACCTGGGAAGGTAAAGTGAGTCCAGACTTTTATTGTTTGCATCTCACCGATTGGCTCGTGGCGATTGTCTGGATTGTAAGGAGTTGCTTCTACTTCTTCGGCTTCATCTGCACCTAACTTGTGGTTAAGAACAACATCAGCATACACTCGAATACCAGCAGCTTTTGCCGCCTTGATAGCAGCGATATACTCGTCTTTTGTGCCGTACTTTGTCCGAACCGAGCCTTTCTGGTCAAACTCGCCTAGATCGTACATATCGTAGACTCCATAGCCGACATCGTAGCCACCCCCTGTTCCTTTGTAAGCTGGGGGTAGCCAAACAGATGTAACACCTGCATCAGCTAACTCTTTGACTTTATCTTTCAATTCATTCCAAAGATTGCCATCTGGAGGGATATACCAATGGAAGTACTGCATCATTACACCATTCAGTTGAGCCATATCTATCCCTCTGGTTAAATATACGAGAAATTTTAATTGTGATTTCCGACACAAAGACTCTACATTAAGTTTTATTTTTTGTCTTTCAATAGAAACAAAAATCTACTAAAAACTGGGATCAACTCATATTGTTTTCTTCTGTGGCTGACAGTTCTTCAGCTAAGTTTTTCTGGAGTGCGTCCAATACTGCGATCGGGTCAGTCGGTTCCTGCATCAATTTCGCTTCCGAATCATACCGATCGATCACATCAGGCAAATCGGTACGAAGTTCTTCTAATAGAGCAATAATCTTGGCAATTTTTTGCTCGGAGAGCAGGTTAAGCTGTAGCATCAATTGCGCCCTTTGTTCGGCAAAGTTTTCTTGGCGAGTTTGTCGTACCAGTACTCCGGTTGAGATCACCAATGAAGCTGCGTCTAAGCCTTGACCTGACCAGCTAAACGAGGGTAAATTGAATGGCAAAAAGCGATCGAAAAAACTACTAAAAATCCAGATCGCCAGTATTATTAGCAAACTATACATAAATATTGATCGCCCAAAGAATCTTGCGATCGCTTCTAGTATTCGCTGGTGGACGGGAATATCTCGAACTTCCTGGGTATGAAGTGAAATAATCGCTTCAATATTTTTTGCAATCGGGTCTGGTAATGGAGCCGTGATCACTTGATTTCGAGAAGCTTTCTCTTTGATTTTTTTAGTACCTGAACTGAAGTGTCTGTTCGCTGTACTATCTACGTTATCGGTCATGCACCAACTCCTGAATCTGGATGTTACTCGATTATTGCTTATCTTCTACCGACGATGGTGTTTTACCCCACCGTAGGCGATCGCATCCCAATACTGCTTGATTATTTAGATTTAGAACTAGAAAAATTAAATATGATTTCCAAAAAAATCGACTTTAGGGGCATACATCTGTAAGGGGCGGGGGAAAAGGGTAAAGAAACTCAAAATCATTTCCCTTTAACCAAAACCTTTCCCCTAAGAGTACAAAAATATATTTTTGCAAGAGGCCTAGTGTAAAAGTAATTTGTTTCAGTAGTAAAAAGTACTCTTATTTGTCTTTTCACTCCCCCTGCTCCCCTGCTCCCCCTGCCTCCCCTGCCTATTATCACGAGGATCTCACTTTTTCGCGTTGCTTCCTCTGTATGCCCCTAATAGATATTTCGTAAAACCAAGGGTATTGAGTTCTAAGGCACCTCAATGGGAATCAAAGCATTTTCTGGCAAATAGTTGGAAAAACGCCCTTCATCTGCAAGCACCAAAATCAGACGCAGAGGGTAATCTGGCGGAACTTGCAAGTCTGCCCACGGTACTGCCAACTCTAAACAATTATTTATTGCTACTTGAGCGCGACTGAAACGGGGATGCCATTGATGATTGTCTCCTGCTTCCCGAAACTGAATCGATTGCGTCAGCAAGTTAACTTCTAAAAGATGGTGGAAAAGGTAATTCAGTGGGGCTGCATCTGGTACATCTGCCAAGGGTACTGGACTATTGACCATTGTTTTTTCTGGATAGAACCACAACAAATTCAATTCTGTTGGCAAATCCCGTCCTGGTGCAGCGCCAGTTTTAAAGTCTAGCCGCAAATAAAAATTTAAGTGATCGACTCCATACCAAAGTCGCTGGATGACACTGCTATTGTGCATCGTCCCCCGCGCCCCGCCGATTTCTATGCGTCCAGCTTTGTCCCAATCTTGTTCGTCACCCTTACCATCGATGACGGGGTGAATAAACCCTTGTGGGGTATGCTTTGCCTGTGCTGCATGAATTTCCACTGGTTGCTTGAGATAGGGCGGTACAGGTTCATTTAATGCCTTGTAAATGCCAAACAGATGTTCTCGAAACAACCGATCGAAAATGGCATCTTGATTTGAGGAGTGTCCTGCACCAAACCACCAGAACCAGTCGGAACCCTCTGCGGCATACAATGCTTCCCATGCTTCGGGGTTGTTTTCTTCCGTCGCTTCAAGATGACTGGCAAGCATAATTCTCGCTTCTGTCAAATAATCCCAAGCACGATTTTTGGCGGGATCGCCGATCCAAGTGGTGAAACTGCCATCTACCCAAGAACCGCTATGTAGTTGCCCTCCGGGGATGGTGGCTGTGGCTGGAAATTCTTCCAGAAATTCGGAGACAGTAACCAGTTTGAGGTGGGGTTCATCGCTCAAACTTTGATATAAAGCTTCTAAGAAGGGTTTGCCATCTTGGGGATAAAATTCCCAGCAATTTTCTCCATCTAAGGCGATGGTAACTAGCCAAGGTTGTTCGCTATGACTTTCTCTTTGCTTTTTAGCGATCGCTTGCAAATGTCCTACTAAATCGGCGGCTGCCTGTTTTGCTGGCATTGCACCATAAGTAAAACCAATCAAGTCTGATAATCTATGGTCGCGAAATACAATTGATAAGTCACCCTCGGCGGTTTGCAGGCGATAAGGTCGATACAACAATTCTGGTTGCTCCACATTCCCCGCTCCATCCCGATGAAAAAGGTGTTTCAGCGTCCACCCTAAGACGGCTTCATCTGAGCATATCCACTTAAACCCTTGGTTAATAATGTGTGGAAGGATTGCCGGACTTACTGACTGTTCCGAAGGCCACAAACCACGAGGGATCTGTCCAAAACGATCTTGATAAAAGTCCCAAGCTTTCCGCAAGTGGCGGGGGATATCTTCTGCCCACTGAAAGCGTTGTTGAGGTAGTGTCATATTGGGCACAGCTACCCGACCGGAGTTAGTATCAGCTAGTAAGGGTAAAATCGGATGAGTGTAAGGCGTAGTGGTAACTTCTAGCTGCCCCGCCTCCTGCATTTTCCGATGTTGGGGGATAATTCGGCTAAGAATTTCTCGCTGTTTAGAATAAATGCGCTGGCGATCGCTTAAAGTAAAATTCCGTCCCTGTTTTAACCAAGCAGCAATTTCTGGGTCATCCCAAAACAGCGGATCGATCCAAGCCAAATTATGCCAAGCTAGCAAATCACCATAATCTGGCAATTCCCAATTTGCTAAACACCAAGCTTGCCCCTTATCCTGCCTTTGCTGGTACAACTCGGCATAGCGGGGATGAGGATCGATCAGGGTATGGTGATTGGCATCGAAAAAGTGTTGGATAATGAATTCACGCTGTTGCTGGGTGAGTTGCTCATCTGGTGTTAAACTGGCTGTAAGGTAAGGGTCAAAAGCAGTACCAGCAATATAATCTTCGAGTTGCAATATCAACGATGGAACTAAATTTACCGTTTGGTGTAACTTAGGATATCGCTCTAAAAGTAATACCAAATCCAAATAATCTTTAGTTCCATGCAAACGTACCCAAGGGAGACGGTACTGCTGACTTGAAGATAGCGAAACGCCGCTGCCAGGGGATTTGTACAGCGGCTGATGTTGATGCCAGATAAAAGCGATGTAGAGAGGATGGGACATAGAAATAGTTAGGAGTTAAGAATGAGGAGTTAGGAGTTAATTGAAAACTCATAACTCCTAACTCCTAACTCCTAACTTTTACACCACTTGCTCAATTTCTGCAATTTCGGGAATCATTTCCTTGAGGCGGCGCTCAATACCCATTCTCAGGGTCATTGCAGAACTGGGACAAGAACCACAAGCACCTTGCAGCCGCAGTTTGACAACGGGTCCATCGAGTTCTACGAGTTCCACGTTGCCGCCATCAGACATCAGATAAGGGCGCATTTCATCTAAGACTGTTTCAACGTTGTCAATTGTGAGTTCCATAGTTTAGACCTGCTAAGTTAGGGATGGGCATGGGGAATGGGGCATGGGGCATGGGGCATTGAATAATAACGATCCCTGTCGCCAATGCACCCTTACTCATTAACCATTATCCAAAGTTTTTTTTTCCAGCTTTGTTAAATCGATCCTAAATCTAATTGCCGCTAGATTGTCAGGCGTCAGTTTTTTATGACTTTTGATTAAACCACTGCTGGTTTTAGCAACTTGATATTAGATTAGCTGAACAATTTCTCATGCAAGCCCTCCTACTCTACTTTAGCGGTTAAAGTCTTGAAGAGAACGCCAGGAGGTGAAGACAAGGAAAGTTTTTTTCCAATACCCCTCAAGAGTGCTGAGTAATGAGTAATGAGTTTGGATACTTGGTAATACTGGGTTTTGAGTTTTAAACTTTAAAGTTTTTTAGTAATTATTATTTAATAACCATATTAGGCATGGGGCAAAACAGTTCCGAGTTGTGAGTAAGAGACTATTTATAAAGTAAATCTAAAGAAGAGTTATCAAGTAGAAAGGCAACGATAGGATACTGTTTATGCAGTATATCTACATAGAAAGTAATGAAGCGAAAGCTTTATTCTACAGACCTTAGCGACTCAGAATGGGCAATCTTAGCGCCTTTGATTCCACCAGCTAAACATGGTGGGCATCCGCGAACAACGGATATGCGAGAAGTATGCAATGCTATCTACTACCATCTAAAGACAGGTTGCCAATGGGATATGCAACGAGCAAGACTTTCCTCCCAGTGCAACTGTTTACAGTTACTATCGCAAATGGCAAAAACGAGGTATTTGGGAGCAAATGAATCATACTTTGCGCGATCGAGTTCGTCAAAAAATGGGCAAGTCAACTCAACCTACAGCGATCGCAGCAGATAGCCAGTCGGTCAAAACGACGGAAAAAAGGGGGATGTGTACGGCTTTGATGGTGGCAAATTAGTTAAGGGGAGGAAACGCAATCACGATAGTTGATAGTCTTGGGCTATTGCTCAAAGTTGTTGTAAGTGAAGGAAACGCTCCCCTATTGAGTGCTTGCAGCTTATGCTTTGATGGAGCTGCTAGAAGAACATCCTGAAGTCTTGGAAAAAGTCGAGGTAATGTGGGTTGATTCCGGCTATAACGGTGATAAGTTTGCCCTCGCAGTGTGGTTGATGATTCAAGCTCATGTTGAGGTAATGCAGCGTACAGGAAAAGAATTTGAGATTTTACCCAAACGCGCTTGTTGTGGAAAGAACATTTGGATGGTTTAACCAATATCATCGTCTTAGTAAGGATTATGAACGTCTTTCAGAAATGAGTGAAGCTGCCATATACGCTGTTATGACTCGTGTTATGTTGCGTCGTCTTGTTGTCTAAAGATTTACTTTATAAATGGTCTCTAAGGAATCCTACTTATTACTCATTACTCATTACTCAACATTCAGCACTACTTGTTGAGTCGCTATCATTAGACGAAACCATGACTGGTTGTTGATATAGTGGCACAGTAAATGTGACTGTTGAGCCAAGTCCTTCGCCCAAACTATAAAAATGTACTTCACCGCCCATAGCCTCCACTAGCTTTTGGGATATTGCCAGTCCCAAACCTGTGCCGCCGTACTGGCGAGTGCGGGAGCCATCCACCTGAGAGAATAATTGAAACAGTTTATCTTGTTTATCTAAAGAAACACCAATACCAGTGTCTGCTACACGTACTCTCACCATGCCGGGAAATTGCTGCTCTTGAAAGTTCGCCTTTTTGAGTACTAAATCAGCGCTGACGGTAACGCCACCCTCATGGGTAAATTTGATGGCATTACCTACCAAATTGAGCATCACTTGTAGTAATCGTTGGTAGTTGCTTTGGACAATGATTTCATCAGAGGTAGCAGGCATTTGCATCTGAAAGCTGAGGTTTCTCATTTCTGCTTGGGGACGCATGAAACCTTCTACATGACTGAATAGCTCATCTAGCTTGACTGGAGCGTAAGCTAGCTCCATTTTTCCAGCTTCGATTTTGGCAATGTCCAAAATGTCGTTGATGATATTCAGCAGATGTATCGATAAGTGATGAGCTTCTGCTAAAAACTGATTTTGTTCTTCTGGGTCGTCTGCCATCCCTTCTAAAATCAGCTTCAAAAAGCCAATCATACCGTTGAGGGGGGTACGAATTTCATGGGATACATTAGCCAGAAACTCACTTTTGAGGCGGGAAGCTTCTTCGGCTTTTTGACGCGCTATTTCTAATTCTTCATATAAAGTAGCATGAGCGATCGCAGTTCCCAATTGATCTGCTGCTTCTTTTGCCAGTTCTAATTCCGATTCTGTTAATGTGTAGCATTCATCCTGCCAATTCAAGGCAACCAATCCGTTAGCTTGGTCTTGATAGCAAGTCGCAACTACTAAAGTTTTCTGCCGCCCAGACTCTTTGTATCCAGGTACTTCCATCGTAACTGGTTCTAGGGTTGCCAAGGCTTTAGCAAAGGCAGGCTCAGAAGCTATATCTATGTCTAAGCCAAGCATTGATTTGAGTTCTGGCTGGCGATACTCAGCTTTCACCTGCACTTTTGAGCTTGAGGGCTGATAAGGACAAATAATGCAGCGTTCTAGCCGCAGTGCTTTCCCCAAACTGTCAACTGTTTGCTGCCAAATAATGTCTAAATCCAATGTCCGGCGAATATTTCTGGTAATGCGATTTACCAATTTTTGGTGTTGCTGCGAACGCAAAGCCAACTCTATTTGTGTAGGCGTTTTTAATGCCACACGCGCTTGTTTTTTGTTGAGTGTCGCTTGTACTAAGCGTCCCATCACTAAAACGGTAGTGGCAGTGGTTCCCAAACTCGGCATAATCGGACTAATCGCTAAGTCCAACTCAAATAATTCTTTCTGATAGCTAAACCAACATTGAAACCTTTCTGGCACCAAACTTGTCAAAATTCGGTGCAATCGTTCCAAATAACTAACCTTATCGACTGGGATAAAGGTTTGAGTCTGGTTCAGCTCGTCAACTATTTTTTCAGTATTTAACCCCAGGAGTTCGCTGTACTGCCAACAAAAGGTCAGATAGCGCCCTGCCCCATCTTGCGTATAAACTAACTCGGCTCCTAGAGTTGGTAATGAGCCATCAGTCTTACTGGTAATAGATTCCAGATTTTGGGAAAATACATTTGACAATTGGGAATTGGCAGTAATAGTCATTAATTGAGTTGGATAGACAAAGGGTATCCGACCGTAATTTTACTAAAGCCGCTGAAATTTAAACATAAATTTTTACAGCTTTTTTGGGTTTGATGGGGTATTTTTTGGTGTTCTGAAAACCAGATTGGCAAACTTTACTTTTTTTAACTTGCATTAACAGTTAAATAATGGCAATGGCGTTAATCGTTCCATTCACCGCGAGGAGGAACAGGGGTACGCACAGGTGTACGCGTTAGTTCGTCATCTCTAAGGAGTTCACCCCGTAACCACTGGCGAATCGCCACCTCAATTACTTTACTTGGGTCATTGGTGAGATGCTGAATTTGCTCTAGTAACTCGGAGTCTAGGCGGACAGCAATTTCTACCTTATCGGCTGGTGTATTTTCCGCTTTGGTAGTTTTCTCTCTCATATTCATAGGTTTATATACTCTGAATTCTTTGAATTGGTTTTGTCTAAAGCTGTGTAAAGTAGTTATATTCATTTATTTGGGCTAATTCGCTGAAAAATTTTCAAGGGCACAATTCAATAGTTCCCTGAAATAGCACCAAAGTAACAGTTTTAAGTTTTAAATCTCATTTTTCATATAACTGACTAGACAATGGCTCTAGAAATTTTGCCGATCGATCGGCGATTACGGGCAATTAGCAGTCGCAATTGCCCACGATCCCTAGATGTACTTATTTACATTTATTGTACGCTCCTAGCTGTTGAATACTAGCAGCGACAAATAGACCTTCATAATATTCTTAAATGTCCACCTATTTAGATCGAAAGTTCAAGATGGGGTGAAGAGGGGACTGGGGATTGGGGACTGGGGATGGTGGGGCCCCTGAAGGGGATAAGGGGTATGGGGACTGGGAACTGGGAAATAATTTTTCTACTATCCAATCCCCAGTCCCCAATCCCCAGTCCCCAATACCCAAAACCCAATCCCCAGTCCCCAATACCCAAAACCCAATACCCAATACCCAATACCCAATACCCAGTCCCCAGTCCCCAGTCCCCAGTCCCCAGTCCCCAGTCCCCAGTCCCCAGTCCCCAGTCCCCAGTCCCCAGTAAAAGCAGCGTCTTGGCTAAGAAAGCATTAAAATACATTAAGTAAATTGCCCTTTTAACTTTGGTTGCTGCTAAGGCAAAGATAGTATATGACTGACGTTCCCGCAGTTCGCATTCGCAATTTTTGTATTATTGCTCACATCGACCACGGGAAATCAACCCTCGCCGATCGCTTGCTACAAGCTACTGGCACTGTTGAAGACCGACAGATGAAGGAACAGTTTCTCGACAATATGGATTTGGAACGGGAGCGCGGCATTACGATTAAGCTGCAAGCTGCCCGGATGAACTACACAGCTAAAGATGGTCAGCAGTATGTGCTGAACTTGATTGATACTCCGGGGCATGTGGATTTCTCTTATGAAGTCTCCCGCTCTCTTGTTGCTTGCGAAGGAGCGCTATTGGTAGTAGATGCGTCTCAAGGTGTGGAGGCGCAAACTTTGGCTAATGTATATTTAGCGTTAGAGAATAACCTGGAAATTATCCCGGTTTTGAATAAAATTGATTTGCCGGGGGCTGAACCAGAACGGGTAATTGGCGAAATTGAAGAAATTATCGGTCTAGATTGCAGTGAGGCGATTCTGGCTTCTGCTAAAGAAGGAATTGGGATTGATGAGATTTTAGAAGCAGTTGTCGAGCGGATACCGCCACCGCCCAATACGATAAATGAACGCTTACGAGCGTTAATTTTTGATAGCTATTACGACAGTTACCGGGGAGTAATTGTGTATTTCCGGGTGATGGATGGCACCGTGAAAAAAGGCGATCGCATCCATTTAATGGCATCGGGTAAAGAATTTGAAATTGATGAATTAGGCGTTCTTTCTCCGACTCAAAAGCAAGTTGATGAACTGCACGCTGGGGAAGTCGGCTATTTGGGAGCGGCAATTAAAGCTGTAGCTGATGCACGAGTAGGAGACACAATTACCCTCAGTAAGGCGAAAGCAGATGCACCCTTACCAGGTTACGCAGAAGCGAACCCGATGGTTTTTTGTGGAATGTTCCCCATTGATGCCGATCAATTTGAAGACTTGCGGGAAGCTTTGGAAAAGCTGGAACTCAACGATGCAGCGCTGCATTACGAACCAGAAACTTCGAGCGCGATGGGGTTTGGCTTCCGTTGCGGGTTCTTGGGTTTGCTGCACATGGAAATTGTTCAGGAACGCCTAGAGCGAGAATATAACCTAGATTTGATCATTACAGCCCCCTCGGTGGTTTATAAGGTGATTACCGTCAAAGGTGAGGAACTGTACATCGATAATCCTAGCCGTTTACCTTCTCCCAACGATCGCGAAAGAATTGAAGAACCTTACGTGCAAGTAGAGATGATTACCCCGGAAACTTATGTTGGCACCTTGATGGAGTTGTCACAAAATCGTCGGGGCATCTTCAAAGATATGAAATATCTCGCCCAAGGACGAACTACCCTTACTTATGAGCTACCTTTGGCGGAAGTTGTAACTGACTTTTTTGACCAGATGAAATCGCGATCGCGCGGTTACGCCAGTATGGAATATCACATCATTGGCTACCGTGAAAATCCTCTGGTGAAGCTGGATATCATGATTAACGGCGATCCCGTCGATTCCTTGGCGATGATTGTACATCGAGATAAAGCTTACAACGTCGGGCGGGCAATGGCAGAAAAACTCAAGGAACTAATTCCCCGCCATCAATTCAAAGTGCCAATTCAGGCATCTATTGGCAGTAAAGTTATTGCCAGCGAACACATCCCTGCTTTGCGTAAAGATGTGCTAGCCAAATGCTACGGTGGTGACATCAGTCGCAAGAAAAAACTTTTGCAGAAGCAAGCAAAAGGTAAAAAGCGGATGAAATCTGTAGGTACTGTAGATGTACCCCAGGAAGCCTTTATGGCAGTACTGCGCTTGGATCAAAGCTAATTTAAGAGTGTTTATCCAAAAACAATTGGCTACTTGCGCCTACATCTCAACCGGAAAAAACATACAGCAGAATTCAGGAGAAAAATACCCTCAATACGCTTCGGTTAAAGGGGAAAGGGTAAAGGGGAAAGGTTTTGAATACATCCTTTACCCGCAAACCCATTCCCCAGACCACAAGGAAAGTGAAAAATTCCAGCATCTTTTCAGAAATAGTGGTAACTTGCTGTTGGTATATTTTCTAAGGTAGTGGTAAATATATAGTGATAGCAAAGACTGTAAACCCTTACTATATAAGGACTGACAAGATAAAAATCACTACTTTTATACCACTACCCAAAATATCATGAGTCGCAAGCAGGCCCAAGAAAAACTCTCTGAGGCAGAGCGAAAATATCGCACTCTGGTAGAACAAATTCCGGGCGTTGTATATATCTCACCGATTAATACCACTGCAAATGAAGCTTATATTAGTCCGCAACTGCAACAATTATTGGGCATTGCTCCCGAAGATTGGAATCCTGGTTTATTCAATAGTTGGTTAGATTACACTCATCCAAACGATCGCGATCGCCTTTGGCAAGCTGTAAACACTACAATCGCTACCGGAGAGCCTTTGAGGATTGAGTATCGGATGATTAGGCGCGATGGCAGAACAATTTGGGTACGAAACCAAGCCAATCTCGTTTTTTGTGCCGATGGACAAACTCAGCTACTTCAGGGTTTAGTATTGGATATTAGCGATGTCTATGACGAACTTTGTTTACGCAAACAAGCACAAGAGAGCGAAGAACTTTATCGTACCATCCTCGAAGACCAAACAGAATTGATTGCTAGAGGCTTACCAGATGGCACTTTTACCTTTATTAATGAAGCTTACTGTCGATTTTTTGGACTAGAGCGAGACAAAATTATCGGTCAGCACTACAAACCTGTTGTGTTTGAGGAAGACCAAGAACGTGTTTTTAGTCTGGTAAATTCCATTAGCTTAGAAAATCCCGTTATCACAATTGAAAATCGCGTTGTAGCTTGCCAAGGAGTGCGGTGGACGCAGTGGATTGTTCGAGGGATATTTGATGACCAAGGTGCGATTGTAGAACTTCAATCTGTTGGACGAGATATTACCGATCGCAAACTGGTAGAACAAGCTTTAAGTGAAAATGAACAAAAATTCCGGGCGATTTTCAATCAAACCATTCAGTTTATCGGATTGCTTCAGCCGAATGGAATTGTATTAGAAGCCAACCAAACAGCACTAGACTTTGCTGGGATTAATCGAGAAGAAGTAGTTGGCAAGCCTTTTTGGGAAGCAAAGTGGTGGACAATTTCTCTAAATACTCAAGAGCAATTAAAAACTGCGATCGCAGCTGCTGCTAAAGGTGAATCTATCCGTTATGAAGTTGAGATTTTAGGTCGAGATCGTCAAGCGATCGCGATTGATTTCTCACTGCGTCCTATACTCGATCGAACCGGGCATATTACCCTACTGCTCTCAGAAGGACGAGATATTACTGAATATAAAGTCGCGCTTCAGGAACGCCACAAAGCTGAAGAGGCATTGCGCTCCAGTCAAGACTTTCTGCAAAAGGTTGCTAATACTATACCGCATATTTTGTATTTGTTTGACCTCTTACAAGGAACAAGTATCTATCTTAATCAGAAAAGTGTGGCTATTTTAGGCTACTCTCCAGAGGAATTTTGTAACGCAGATCCGCAGTGGCTAATGAATTGCTTTCATCCAGACGATCGATACCTCTGCTATGACATACCGAATCGCTTTGTTAACCTGAACGACAATGAAGTACTTTCCACTGAATACCGATTCCGACACAAAAATGGAGAGTGGCGTTGGCTAAATACACGAGAAGTCGTATTTACCAGAGATGCTAACGGCACTCCAACGCAGATTCTTGGCTCGGTAGAAGACATCAGCACTCGTAAAGAAGCTGAAGTGATGTTGCGACAGCAAGCAGAGGGAGAACGGTTAATTACTGAAGTCACTCAACAGATTCGGCAATCACTGAATTTGGAGGAGGTTCTGAATACAACAGTAAATAGTATTCGCCAGTGTTTAGGTTCAGATTCCGTAGCTATCTATCAGTTAGAATCTGACGGAAGTGGGAATTTTGCGGCAAAATCAGTGGGTGATGACTATCCTCAGAGATTAGAACTGACAATGCATCCATTTTCGCTCAAACAAGATTTTAGCGACTATTACCAAGGATTACCTAAAGTTTTCCATAACATTCAGGAATCTGATTTTTCAGCCGAGGTTTTTGAGTTATTACAACTCTATCAAGTTAAAGCGGCTATAATAGTGCCGATTTTAAATGAAGAGCATCTGTGGGGTTTACTCATTGTTCACCAGTGTATCGCACCTCGTTATTGGCAAGCGTTTGAAGTGAATTTGTTGCAGCAATTGGCTAGTCAAGTAGCGATCGCTATTCATCAATCAGTACTTTACCAGCAAGTGCAAGCTGCCAATGAAGAATTACAAAGATTAGCTACTCTAGATGGCTTGACTCAAATAGCCAATCGCCGCCGATTTGATGAGTATCTGGAAGCTGAGTGGCAGCGACTCAAACGCGAGCAACTTTCACTGTCTTTAATTTTGTTAGATGTCGATTTTTTTAAACTCTACAATGATACTTATGGTCATTTAGGAGGGGATGATTGTTTGCGGCAATTAGCAAGTGCCCTCAAAAATATTGTTAAGCGTCCAGCCGATTTAGTCGCTCGTTACGGTGGAGAAGAATTTGCTATCATTCTGCCTAATACAGAGATTCAAGGAGCAATCTATGTAGCTCAAACTATTCGACAAGCAGTCCGCGACTTAGCCATTCCCCATGCTCAATCTCGCGTGTGCGATCATGTTACCGTTAGTCTAGGTGTTGTTAGCATTGTGCCAAATTCTGAAATTTCGCCGCCAGACTTGATTAATGCAGCAGACAAAGCACTTTATGTAGCCAAACAGCAAGGACGCGATCGAGTTCATGCTGTTTCCGTCCTTATCCCTTCTTGACAACTGAGTTGCAAAGGGCAGTCTCAACTGTTCTGATTACGAATTATTACTATACCTTGCTTTCTCTCCTTAGCCTACAGTTGATAACCTTTAACAAAATCACTGTTAAAAAATCTAAAAATTTTAGTAAAAGTACTCACTGCATTCGCCAGACTTGTATTTTTAGGTAAATGTAGTTTGTTAGATATTTATAAAGTGTTGGGGAGTCTAGTAGATGAAGATACTGGTACTGAGTTGGGAGTTTCCACCAAGGATTATTGGGGGAATTGCGCGACATGTGGCGGAGTTGTACCCGGAGCTGGTAAAGCTAGGACATGAAATTCACCTGATTACAGCTGAGTTTGGTCACGCATCCATGTATGAGGTTGTTGAAGGAGTAAAGATACATCGAGTGCCAGTGGCATATAGTAACGACTTTTTCCACTGGGTAGTGAATCTCAACTTGAGTATGGGAGATCACGGTGGTAAATTGATTTTAGAAGAAGGGCCCTTTGATTTAATTCATGCCCATGATTGGTTAGTCGGAGATGCTGCGATCGCTCTCAAGCATAATTTTAAAATACCACTAATTGCCACAATTCATGCTACCGAATACGGAAGATACAACGGTATTCACACAGATATTCAAGGTTATATAAATGGCAAAGAAATCTTGTTAGCTTACAATGCGTGGCGGATTATTGTTTGTAGCGACTATATGCGCCAAGAAGTAGAACGAGCGCTCTACAGTCCTTGGGACAAAATTGATGTCATTTATAACGGTATCCGAGCCGAAAAGAAAAAGCATCACATCGATTTTCATGCTCTGGATTTTCGCCGTCAATTTGCCGCAGACGAAGAGAAAATAGTTTACTACCTCGGTCGTATGACCTACGAAAAAGGTATACCTATATTACTTAATGCCGCACCCAAAATCCTTTCAGAAATGGGAGGTAATGTTAAATTTGTGATCGTTGGTGGCGGCAATACCGACCATCTCAAGCGCCAAGCCTGGGATTTAGGAATTTGGCATCATTGCTATTTTACCGGTTTTCTCTCCGATGAATACTTAGATAAATTTCAAACTGTCGCAGACTGCGCGGTTTTTCCGAGTCTTTACGAACCATTTGGGATTGTAGCTTTAGAAAGCTTTGCTTCTTGCGTACCCGTGGTAGTTTCTGATACTGGTGGTTTTCCAGAAGTAGTGCAACATACCAAAACAGGCATTGTCACTTGGGTGAACAATCCCGATTCTTTAGCTTGGGGAATTTTGGAAGTGCTGAAAAATCCAGGTTATCGTCAATGGCTGGTGGATAATGCTTATGAGGATTTAGAGCGCCGCTTTAGCTGGCCGAAACTCGCCAAGCAAACTGAGCAAGTATATCAGCAAGTCGTACAAGAGCGATCGCAAATACCGTGGTAAGATAGCTCCCCGATTTCTTTAAGAAGTTGGGGAGCTAAAATTTTATTTGAACTTGCATAAATCCTTAATCAACCTTTGATAAGTTTATAGCTGGTACTGCTGCAATTTCTGGAGTAGTACAAATTTAATCTGGTTTTAGATATTACAGCATAGTTCAAGTTGGTAAGGTACACAAGCTAAATCTGTTACTCAGGTATAAAGCATGTTTTACTCCTGAACTATGCTGTATTTTTGGAATTGCAAAATCAGTAACACGAGAAAAAGCTAATTCATCAAGGATGACTATATGAAACTGCTTCCTTTGGATAAACTAGGAGCTAGAGAAGCCAACGGTATTGTTGATTTTGGACTATTTCTACCTTGGGTTTCTCAAAAGGATGGGAATCGACTAATAATTAAAATTATTCACGAAAAAGATCAATTTCTCCAAGATATTCAGCCCTTAGAATTTGAACTCAAGCATTCTATTGACTCAGAGTATGGTGATTATTGGTCAACTCAAATAGATATCAAAACTCAATCAAAACCCAGTGTCAAATCTGCATGGGGAGAACCAGGGAGATATGTTTACCGCTATTGCTTACAAAATCCCAATCGGGGAGAAATAGATTGGATTATTGACCCTTTTGCCAGAGAATTTGGTGTAGGGAAATTATCCGCTTTCACGCTTGGCTATCAACAATATGAGTGGAGCCAGAAGGAAAAAACTTGGAAAACTCCAAACTTAAAAGATATCGTTCTCTACGAATTGATGATTGATGAATTCGGCGGCAATATTGATGGAACAATTGAAAAACTCGCCTATCTAGCAGATTTGGGAGTTAATTGTCTAGAAATCATGCCACTTTCCAATGTAGCCTTAACAGTAGATTGGGGTTTTTTACCAATTGGCTATTTTGGTGTAGATGAACGATTTGGTAAAAGAAAAGATTTACAAGGTTTAATTGATGCGGCACATCAAAACAACATTGCTGTAATTGTAGATGCCGTTTATGGTCACACTGGTGATAGTTTTCCATACTCTTATGTTTACAGAAAACTAGGGTATCGTGAGAATCCTTTTATGGGGACATTTGCTAAAGATTTATTTGGTGAAAGTACAGACTATAATCGCAAGTTTACCCAAGACTTTTTCTATACAGTCAATTATCATTGGCTAGATGTTTATCATGTTGATGGTTTTCGCTATGACTGCGTACCCAATTACTGGGACGGTTCTACAGGAGTTGGTTATGCTAACTTAGTTTTTAACACTTACAAAACAGTCAAAGAAAAGAGACAAGCTGGCGAGTATTGGCAGAGATTCTTTAACAATGACACAAACGATGACACGATCAATTTGATTCAGTGTGCTGAACAATTAGAAGGGCCAAAGGAGATTCTCGAACAAACTTATACCAACTCTACTTGGCAAAATGAAACTTTTGGTGCAGCTGAAAGTGTAGCTCGTGGAAATAAAGGTGATTTAGCTAATCTTGGCTTTAAACTAGGTCTAGATGGCTATCCTTCAGAGATTACAAACAATGGTGACAAAATTGCTAAAACAGCACTGCAATATATAGAAAATCATGACCACTCCCGCTTTGTTTGTAACTTTGGTACGATCGCCCGCGATAATGATTTATTAAAAGAAGGTAATCGTGATTTATGGTATAAAGTTCAGCCTTACCTAATTGGGATTTTCACTGGTAAAGGGATTCCGCTACTGTGGCAAGGTCAGGAATTTGGTGAAAACTATTTCCTGCCAGAACAAGGTTTTGGTAGAGTGATGTTGCTTCGACCTGTACGATGGGATTATTTTTATGACCCCATTGGTAAGAGCGTACTTTCCTTAGTACGTAAGTTGATTAAACTGCGTAGTCAGCAACCGCAGTTTACGGAAGGCGACCATTTCTTTTACAACGATTATGACCGCTATCATTCCAAAAATGTGCTGCTATTCTCGCGCAAACATGGTAACAAGTTTAGCCTAGTAGCACTTAACTTTAGCGATCGCGATCAAAATGTACCCTTCTGGTTCCCAATTTCTGGCAATTATCAGGAAGAACTAAATGGTAAAAACAATTTAATCGGCGTTCCCAGTTATTCAGAATATTGGGTAACTATTCCCAGTAACTACGGAAGCATCTGGACAGTGACAACCAATACCTAATCTATTTTAGGTTCGATCTGGCCAGAATTAAACGCTACAAGCAATGTAGAGATTTTTGCACAGTAACGCAGAGAATTAACGATCGCTCTGCGTTATTTTGCGTTAACAAACAGTACAAGACCTGTACGCTGGAAATTCTACCCGATCTAGTGCCAAAGTTAAGCTAGTGCGTGTCTAAGTTGCAGATTTTTTCGTTAAAACTGTCATTTGCGATTGGTTATTCACAACAACTGATAAATGACTAATGACAAAAGACAAATTTCACGAATAAATAAGCAATTAAAATGCGTCACAGCCTAGCAATAATTGCAGTTTGCTCTAGAAGTTTAGTATGACAAAGGCATTCCCAAGCATAGCAAGGCGCTTGAAAAGTACAGGAATCAAGTTGTTGAAGATGGGAACCTTCCTAATAACCCGTTTTATTGCAAGCTGGAAACGCTTCTTCCTAGGTGATACTGTTGATGTTCGCTCCTCCACCTCTGGCTCCTTTGATATCCGTCCCTCCTTAGCGGGCCCAGTCCTGAGTTTGGGTGGGGGAGGCCCCGATGTCGATGATGCTATCCAGTGGATGATTAACCAAGTTAGGGGAGGTAGTAACTCCAGCACTAAAGTTAATGTTGTAGTTCTCCGCACTAATGGTAATCACGATTACAATCGGCTAATTTATGCCATGAAGGGCGTAAATTTTGTGGAAACTCTTCTGGTTAGGGATAGACAAGAGGCAAACAAAACTGAGATTTATGAAAAAATCCGAAATGCTGATGTAGTTTTCTTTGCTGGCGGGGATCAATGTCAATATATCCGCAACTGGAAAGATACCAAGCTTGAGGCTGCTGTTAAGTCAGTTTATCTTAAGGGAGGTGGTATTGGTGGCACTAGTGCAGGTGCAATGATCCAAAGTGATTGTGTCTATGATGCTTGCGCTTCTTCCGAAAAAGGCATTGAAACTAGAGACGCACTCGAAGATCCCTACCGAGACATTACTTTTACTTACAATTTTTTCAATTGGAGTAATTTGAAGGGAACTATCGTAGATACACACTTTGACAGACGGGAAAGAATGGGTCGAATTATGACTTTCATTGCCCGTCAAATTAAGGATGGTGTATCTAGCAGTGTTTTAGGTATAGCGGTTAGTGAAAGTACGTCGGTTCTTGTGGATAAAAACGGTTTGGTGAAAGTTATGGGTAGGGGTGCGGCATACTTTGTACTTGGCAATCATCTGCCAGAAGTATGCGAACCCCGAAAGCCTTTGACCTTTTCCAATTACAAAATTTGGAAAGTTCGCAGTGGCGACACCTTCAACTTAGGAAATAGACCAACTTCTGGGTACTATCTCAGGAGTGTCAAAAGGGGACGGATTGATTCAAATCCCTATTGAGTGGGAGGGCTGATTCAGTCTATTTCAAACCGGATTTGTGACGATGGTTAGCGAGAAAATTGTAAGTAAGCTGTTACGCATTTAATTTGTATATTTAATCGTGAGAGTTGTCATTGGTCATTGGTCATTAGTCATTTGTATTTCAAAGGATAGATGACCAATTGACTTAGGACAGTCTGAATGCAAAAATGTACAATCTAGACGCGCATCAATTTAATCGTGAGAGTTGTCATTGGTCATTGATCCTTTTCTCTTTAACCGAATTGTATTGCCCCAAACTCTCCCCGATGCTTTGGGCAGGGGGAGCGTTTGCCTTAGCAAATGCGGGGTGGAGTTCTTTATTTTTGATTTATGCAAGAGGTCTAATTTTTAATTGTTATAACCCTTAATTTTTATTATGTTCTAATTTTGAAAATAGCTTTCAGGAGCTTTTAGCTCACTTGGTCAGGAGGGTTAAATAAAAGTAATTTTAGAAAGGAATTTGACAGAATTTGAGCTTCGTTTTGCTCGGCTCAACTTAGCATATATAAGATTTTGAAAGTAATTTCGGGCAATATTAAGCGCTGATAGGTTGTTCAGATTCAATTAACTGATTGTTCGGTACATCAAATCTAATAGTACTAGCTGCCCAGTCTTTGAAATCGGGTGCTAGCCAGACTAGCTTACGCAGAATTTCATCATTGACCCACAATACCAAGGGAAACTGAAACTGTTTCCGAAACTCATCTCGCATGATATTGGTACTAATAATCAGTTGGTTAATTGCCACTACAGATTCTAAGCCTCGTACCATCAAAGCTTCGGGTTGAGTAGTACCAATTTCACTTCTAATAGCTGTGTATAATTTATCATCAGTAGGTGAGAGTACAATTTCGTGGATATCTGCTGATGAAAATTCTGTTAGCAAATTCATCACTTGCTCCTGCTTTTGAACACAGTTGCAACAAGCTAATAACAGTGAAAACTGTCCGCCAGAAACCATCATCGCCCTTGCCAGTCTCTTAGTAGCTGCTGTGCTGCTAACTGTGCCGTTTTCTGAATTGGTTAAGCCGATCATGAAAAACACCCTTCTTTTGATTTTCAAGCATATTCAGTGATTCTACCCTATTAATTTTTATTCAAAAGTGTTAATTGGGTAACTTTGATAACTTTTTTCTGTAATATTAAGCATTATATAACGAACAAGCAGATGGTGCATTATCTCATTTTCACAATTTAGGGAGAATGTAAAGAGAATATCAACACAAGGTCTGCAACAGGGGACACGCGAAGAATTAACAATTGCATTATCACTGGATTTTCATAGATTTTTGCCTCTGCTAACAATTAAGTAATTTTTTTAATTTAATAGTAAAAAAAATATTCAGTAAAAGTCTAACAGTAAATGTTAGCAAGTGGCAAAAGTTATAACAGTTTTCAAATGCACCCCTACTTAAACATTAGGTTTTCTATGTCACCCTTCTTTTGCGATCGCCCTATAACTTTGCTTCACGCTAACACCAGTTATCAACAGCAGTAAACCCCCTACAGCAAGAGTTAACCGCGTCACAGGGTCTTTTCAATCAGCCATTTGGGGAGGGATATTGAGTCGGGAGTAGTAAAATAGTCTCAACACAAGATGCAGAAATCTTGTTGCATTAAAGCTAACTCATCCGTTTGATAGAACTGTACATTGAAGATGTCGCTCCGTTAGTGGAGGACAGGGAATATTTAGCTTTCTAAGATCGATTTAGAACATCTGAACTATAACAACAAGTTTGGAATTTGCTCAATTGCTACATTTTTTGAAGTTGATAGCCAATAACAAACGTACTGTAAATATTTATTTAATTTTTTGGAAACCAATTAGGAATATTTAGGAATATTACATCATGCTATTTAAAAATCGGAGGTTTGCGGGTCAAGTTTTGGCTCAAGAGTTAACCGCTTATGCTAATGACCCAGATGTTGTGGTATTAGGGCTACCAAGGGGTGGTGTACCCATTGCTTTTGAAGTTGCCAAAACCTTAAATGCTCCCTTAGATGTTTTAGTGGTACGTAAATTGGGTGTGCCCGATCGAGAAGAACTAGCGATGGGAGCGATCGCTTCTGGTGGTGTGCGGATAGTCAATAAACATATTATCAACCTGGTGAAGATATCCGATGAAGTAATTGCCAAGGTGGCGCTACAAGAAGAACGGGAGTTAGAGCGGCGGGAACGGCTTTATCGCCAAAATCGCCCGTTAAGAGATTTGAAAGGACGCACAGTCATCTTGGTAGATGATGGTTTAGCAACGGGTGCAACGATGTGGGCTGCTGTTGTAACTGTGCGAAAACAGCAACCTGCTCAGATTGCGATCGCTGTGCCTGTGGCTGCACCTGAAACTTGCCAAGAGTTAGAAACTGAGGTTGACGAAATCGTTTGCATCTCCAGACCCAACCCTTTCCAAAGTGTTGGTCTTTGGTACGAAAGCTTTCCTCAAACGACCGATGAAGAAGTCTGCGACTTACTCGCAAAAGCGACAAAGAACGGTGAAGCAATACCTCTTGGTATGTAGAGAAAGATTAAGTTTATGAGATAGTCTCAACTCCCGAATTGAAGTTTTAACGGGACAGAAATCAAATGGCGTGATGATAGCGGTTCGGATTAGTGATGTTGCCGATACAAAAACGTCGCTCGAGTATACAAACTAGTTGATATGGTTGAATAATGCTGAGTTCATCTGAAACAGCACCCGATGTTTCACGAGCCATACTCAATAATCCCCAAGAATAAATTATGTCTCTGATTGAAAACAAAGTGGTAATCATCACCGGAGCCAGCAGTGGCTTAGGCGAGGCAACTGCCAAGCGACTTGCTGCTAGTGGAGCTAAACTGATGCTGGCTGCTCGACGCGAAGATCGGCTAAAAGATTTGGTTGGAGCGATCGCTAAATCAGGAGGAACTGCAACCTATCAAGTAACGGATGTCGCAGATAGCGCCCAAGTGGAAGCTTTAGCCAAGGAAACTTTGAGTACATACAGCCGGATCGACGTGCTAATCAATAATGCCGGATTGATGCCGCTTTCTGCCCTCGACCAAGTAAAGGTAGACGAGTGGGAGCGGATGATCGATATCAACATTAAGGGCGTTCTTTATGGAATTGCTGCCGTGTTGCCGATTATGCGTCAGCAAAAGTCTGGTCACGTCATTAACCTATCATCAGTGGCCGGACATAAAGTGTTTCCGGGAGCGGCCGTCTACTGTGCCACCAAGTACGCAGTGCGGGCGATTTCTGAGGGGCTGCGGCTAGAGTCAAATGGTGAAATCCGTTCGACTAATATCTCACCAGGAGCCGTTGCCACTGAATTGGGTAATACGATTACCGATAAAGACGCAGCAGCAGGAATTAACCAACTTTATGAAATCGCCATTGATGCAGATGCCATTGCCCGTGCGATCGCATACGCCATAGAGCAACCCAGTGATGTTGATGTGAATGAAATCATCATCCGTCCGACACGTCAAGAACTTTAAATTTAGGCTTACAGAGCAAGCATTCGGCTCAGATAGCCAGACGATATCTTGAACGCGCCAGTCAGTATAGAAATCTCACTAAAAAAAACTCTGTGTACCTCTGCGCTTTCTTTAGCGTCGCTTTGCGTTTCAAAACGTAACTATTTTAGGCAAAGCTGTATAAATTGTCAGTGTCAGATTAATAAGTCCAGTTTTGCTTAGTCTGTAAACTGTAGTGGCGTGGCAAGGCTAAAGTAATGCATTAGAAAAACTCTTGTGGGATGGGCTTCTAGCCCGTCCTAATTGGCAGGCAAGATGCACGCCCCACAAGAAAATTTATTGCAACATTTTAGCCTTGCCACGCCAGTAAACTTTATCACCTATGCTCTCTAAATCTGCAATGGGCATGAGTAGCTGTGTAGGGAACCCAAATGCACCCAAGCATCGATTTCACCTCGGCAAAATCGGGGCAGCGCCTTCGATTGTGTCAAATAAACTAGTTCAATGCCACTAAAATCAAGTCCGACTTTTGCTTGCGATCGCACAAGCAGATCATAAGCGCTTGAGCCTTTGTCAAAAGCGAGCTTTTTACCTTTTAGGTCGGCCAGCGTCTGAATCGGCGAATCTTCCGCTACTAGAATCTCTTGACCTTTGGGAGCGGTATAATTCTTCACTATACATATTTATTTTGATATTAATAAAACGTCGATACATGACAGATATATAATTGGTTAAACTTTGGTTTTGAACAAATTAATATGAGTAATTTTGACCATTCTCAGTATCGAAAAGATTATCTTATTTTATTAGTAATTTGGGTGATAGCATTAGCTATAGATAGAGCTTGGTTTTTCTTAGATAACTCAATTCCAGCCTTCGATCAAAGCGCACATTTAGCTACAGCATTACATCATTATAAAGTTTTTCAAAACTTCAATATCTTCTCAGGAGATTGGTGGTTATCTCTGTGGGAATTAACTCCCAGTTATCGCGCTCCTTTTGTATATATTTGCACTGTCCCATTTTTGATGTTGTTTGGTCGTGGATATGACCAAGCAAGTTTGGTCAACTTATTGTATACTGCAATGATTATATTTTCAGTATATCATTTAGGTAATTTTTTATTTGAAAATCGAAAAATTAGCATAACTGCCAGCATATTTTGTGTGTTATTTCCTATTTTAGGAATTATTAGGACAGATTATTTATTAGATTATGGTTTGACAGCAATTGTTACAGCAACTTTTACAGTCTTGACAATTTGGAAAGATAGTTATATTAAGTTTTTCTCATGGCTGTTAACTATCCTATTGGGCGTTGGAATAGGTTTAATTTTGTTGGCTAAACCTACAGGTTTTATTTTTATTTTAGTTCCTAGTATTTGGGTATTAATTAGTTTTATTAGAAAACGTAGATTTATCAAACTAATTCAAGCTTGCTTATCTTTGGTAATAGCTTGGTTGATTTGTAGTTTTTGGTATGGCTTAAATTGGTTAACAATTATTACATCGGCATTAAATGCTAACCAAGTTGGAAAAAGGGAGGGCGATCCTTCTCCCACAACTATTGCTGGATGGCTATACTATCCACAAATGATCCCAGAAAGCGTTGGTTTACCAATATTATGTGCGAGTATTGGCATTTTATTGGTTTATCTGATTAAATATAAATTTACTAATAATTCAATTTCAGCGAATCTCCATAAATCGGCTCGAATTTGGTTATTAGTTACCTTAATTAGTAGCTATATAATTTGTTCTTTGGGCACAAATAAAGACATTAGATTTATTTTGCCATGCTTTCCGATAATTAGTTTAATCTTGGCGGATTTATTCAATTTAGTTGAAAATATATATTTTGATAGACTGAGATTAGCCACTTTAGTATTAAGTTGCATAGTTTTACTAAACAATTTGTTTCCATTACCCCTAATTCAAACATGGGGTGGTAGACATTTGCCTAATAATGATGCTCAAGAATATCCTCTAGACAAACTTATACACAAAATCACCGAAACCAATTTATATTTAAGGTCGAATTTAGGGGTAATTCCTGTTTCTACACCGCAGATAAATGAGTATACTTTAAATTATTTTGGAGCATTAGCAGATTTTCGCGTATCTGGCAGAAAATTAACAACCAAATTATCTCAGATAGAGCAAGATTTACAATATTTTTGTTGGTATATTACTAGAGATAATGAACCATATAGACCTGGAGAAAGTGGAGAGACTAAAAAGAAATTAAAATCTTTAGTCGAATCTTCTCCTGATTTGAAATTACAGGGCGATTGGATATTACCTCATGGAGATAAAATGCGTTTATATAACTGCAAAAATCCTCCTGTAACTGTTGAAAAAATCAATAATAGCGAGTCTGCAATTAGTTTAGAAAAAGTTGCGATTTCTCAGCAACTAATTTTAGAGCAAAACAATCCTGTAACCTATGAAATAACGGGTTCATGGCATGATTTGCAAAATGGAATATTACTGTTAAAATGGCAAAATGACCAATCATCCTGGTATCACGATCATGCCATTGGTTTAGGTAATTTGTACTGTGGGATCAAATGTCATCCTGAAGGAACTTTCCGGGTGAAAGAAGCTTTAGCTACATTTATTCCGAAAACACTACCACTAGGAAAATATCAGCTATCAGCACTATATTTAGATAGAAGAAACAACAAAACCACATCTTTAAATATTCCAGATATTACTGTAAATGTGACAGATGTAGGAACAGTAGAAAAATCGCCAGCTTTAGATTTAGTTACCCGAACTTCACAGCTAGCACAAGAGTTACAACAGGGTAAATTAAATAATATCTTTGTGCAGATAGGTCATTTCAATCAATACGATCCCACTCAGGATTATTTAAAACAAATTGATTTCGCGGCTAATTATTATCTGCAAACAGAGCCAAATAATTTAAATTGGCGTTACATTTTAGTCTTATCACAACTTTTACAGCGCCAAGTCCCAGAATTAATCCAAAATTTAAAAGAATTAACTAAATATGATGCTCAAAATCCTTACACATGGATTTATTTAGCTTTTGTTTATTTATATAATTTTCAACCTACACAAGCTGAACAAAAATTAGCGATCGCAGAACAATTAAAACCAGATATACCAGAATTAAAAACTTTAAAAACTGTCACAAATATTATGAAATTTTTGCCACTACAATGGTTTGCTACCAAGGAATAGGAGAAATGAGGAGCAACCTCAGTTTATACAATTGCAAGTCTGGTGAATGAAATAACGAACTGCCGTTGTGCCGCGTCTCCTAGAGAAAGACGCTAAGAGCGCCAAGGAAAGTGGTTTGTACAGGGTTTTTGTATCACTCATATACCTTTTGGTAAAATTGGGATGCTCCCTAGTAATTCTGTTAAGGCAACAACGAAACCAAGCGATCACCATCCTGAATTAGCAGCAAAAATGGCTCATTTATCCAACTCCGAGACGACTGTCCAATCCGTAATGTACCTAAAGCAGTGCATGCTGTTTCTAATGCTTTTCTAATTTCGAGAATATTTTCAGCTGTTGCTACTTTACCTACAAATACCTGAATGTAGTTGGCGATCGCACTGAAACAGTCAGCCAATTATCACTGAGCTTGGACAATCAGCTTTGTTATATTCTCCAAAAAACGGTATCGCACACTACTATTTTTTAGCGATCGCAAAACTTTTCGGTCTAATGAATTTGTCAAGTTCCTGTAAATCTCTAGAAAAGTTTGTGTAATTTTACTGAAAAGATTGGTGCAATTGTCGCACAATTATAGTAAAAAAGTAATAACTTACATTCTTTTAGCCTTAACGTACTATTCTCCCGTTTCGGCACGGTAATGCCTAGTACTATGCAACTACAACGAAAGTTGTATCCAAGAAAAATTAAAGTAAAGGAAAATGTAAATGTTTGATCAAGATTTACAAGGCGAGCTAATTACCGTTGATCTAGGAGATGATGTCATCGCCCAGGTCGAAGTTATCGAAACTGGAAGAGAAAAAGTCGGTGCAGGAACGCTACCATTTGACTCAATAGCTAAAGCAATCTCCAAAATTTCTCAGGTCATTGCTAAACCCATTCAAGAAGTAAAACCGACTAAAGCAACAGTCAAATATGGTTTAGCGATTAGTATCGAAGAAGGAAGTTTAGTCGCCGCAGTGGTACGGGGCACGGGAAAAGCAAATTTGGAAATTACCTTGGAGTGGGAAAACAAACCAGTAACCAATAAAGTAAATTCATAAAAAAATAGTTCTTCAGCACCTGTTATGCCAAATTATTAGTTAAACATAAAAAGTCACCTTCAAAATCAAGGTCAAAACTCTAAATCACAGTCAAAATCATAAAATGTTAGTAAATAATATTCACTTTGATTGCATAGCAAGGGTTTCATTATATTCATAAAGTGATTTGACATAATATGCAATGAAGATCCCAAAAAATTATCACACCCATGTCATTATCTCTTTACGAACTACTTCAAAGATGTACAGTTAAATTTATCCCAAGTAGATCGAAATTTTGGGGGACAGGTTTTTTTGTTGCCAAAAATACAATTATCACCTGCGCTCATGTTGTACAGGGCTATAATACAGCAGAAATTCCAATACTTTGGCGAGGACAAGCAGGTGCAGTAGCAAAAGTAGAGGAAGTTTTACCATCTCCTATTGATTTGGCAATTTTAACAGTGGAATTCTTAAATGGAGAAGAGCCGCCTTGTGTTTTGCTCGACGAAGAGTTTAAACCTTTTGATCGCTTATATGTCTATGGCTATCCAATTGATTTTCCAGATGGAGGTTCCGTTACTATAAATTGCGAAGGAGATGTAACAGATAAAGGCTTAAATCTTATTAAAGCTCAAGCCGGACAAATTCAGCCCGGTCATAGCGGTTCACCTGTATTGAATAATGAAACAGGCAAAGTTTGCGGTATTATCAGCGAAACACGGAAACGTTCAACTAATTTAGGTGGCTTACTTATTCCGGTAACAACAATTTTTAGCCACTTTCCAGAAATTAGATCGATAAATAAAAAAACTATTGAAAAAGATAAACATTGGGTACAGTTATTACCTCAACATATTCAACCTGATAAACATCATATATTAATTGATTATTTTAGACAGGAAGCAAATCGTCACCGCTTAATGCGTCTACCTTTGCTCAACTCCGAAGGCAAACCTATCCTATTACCTATTGAGTTACTTTGCATAGATTTACCACTAAAATTAACCCATAATCCTTTAAATGGGAAAATAGGTGACGTGGAAAACGAAGGATGGATAATACGTGAGAGCTTTACCAGTGCCCTACTTTTTGATCGTGCCGCGCGGAATCAAACTGTCCAAGAAAGTGAAGATACAACTTACCGATTAAGCAATCATTTGGAATCGGGCGCAAGATTAGTTTTAGTTGGAGATCCTGGTTGCGGTAAAACAACACTATTATCCTCTCTTGCCTATCATTACGCGGTGCGTCAACTGCCTGACTCTTTACAAAATGAATTTTTGATAAAGCAAAAGGAATCTAAATTTAAAAATACATTACCAGATAAACCTTGGATTCCTGTCACTTTAGCATGTCGGGATCTTTTAGACGCTCAACTTGATAATGGTTTAACTGACTTGATTAAGCATCAATTGAGACGACTAGGTTATGGCAGAAATAGAATTCAATGCCTATTGGATTTTATTGAGCAACGAATGCTTAAAGGCGAGATTTTACTGTTAGTTGATGGCTTAGATGAGATTCCAGTAGCACAACAACGTCAAAAATTTGCTCATTTCCTAGCTGCACAAACCAGCATGTACCCAAACACCCCAGTGGTTTGTACTTCTAGAATAGTTGGCTTTAGAAGTATTCAAGCAGTTTTAGATTCATTTACGCATCTGAACGTAGCACCATTGGGTATAGATGAAAAAAAGCAGTTTGTTCGAGATTGGGCGAAATTATTATCAGAACATGATTCTACTCGGATTCTGGACGAGCTTGAATCTCAAATTTGTTACGATCGTAAAATCGCCAAGTTGTGTGAAAACGTACTTCTTCTGGCTTTAATTGTACAAATGCTCATACAGGATGGGCATTTGCATCGTCGAAGAGTAGATGTATACCGCCGTGCTATAGAACTAATGATTGAACGGCAAAGAGTTGGTAATGAATTACCACTTGTTATGAACGAAGTTTGTCCTTATTTAGAGCATCTTGCATATTGTATGCGTTTAGACGGTGCCCAACATTGGACGGAAACGCGAATAGTTCAAGCCATTATAGAAGTACGTGAGCATGAAGCAGAAGAGATTGAGCTAAAACGACGTTCACCATATGAGTGGATAAATGCTGCTATCAACCAGCTTGGTATTCTTAATGTAGCAGGTTCAAGTCAGATTGATGATCGAGGCTACGAACGGCGTACTATACAATTTTTCCACCAATCTTTTCAAGAATATTTTGCAGCGCAAGCTATAAGTCATGGTCGTGCAGTATATGATAACACAGGTGTTTTAAGCCATCTACGTCAGAAAGTACATGAACTGGACATCGTAGAGCGAAAGATTGAATCTATAGGTAGTGGGCAAGAAACAGAACCTGTAGCTGCTGGCCATTGGCAAGAGGTTGTACGTTTTTGTATCTCTAATTTAGATAAGAAAAGTGAGAAGCAGAACGGCTTAGATATCTTCAGTACAGATGCTGCTTTACGGACGCTGTTGCCATCCCACAATACACCAAACAAAAAAGCCCGTGCGTTAGCTAGCTTTGCTCTGCAATGTTTAGTGGAAGAACCGGATATCAAAGATGAAACAGTTTATTTGGTGCTTGATGCGGCTATAGAAAACCTTAATGACTTTGATGGTTTGAATAGCAAACAAAATACGCTGATGGATGAAGCATTTTATGCAGTAATGCAATCTTGTTTTGGACAGCAATGTCGAAAACGATTGCTACAAAGCTATATTCAGGCTCGTGATAATCATCGATATAAAATTGGATGTGTCCTTGGTACAGCAACACAAAGTGAAACTCTTAATGCAGATAATTCAGTTCGGATATTAGAACCTCTTTTAGAAAAATTAACTGCTGTCCACTCGGTCACAGAAAGTGTTGATGCCGCACTTAGGTTAGTAGAAATATTTTATCGTCCCCAGGGGCAGAATGCTAGCGCGACAATAGATTTTCTGCCGAATGAACTCTTGCATAAAACCATCAATATATTATTAGCAACTGCTATAGAAGGGGAGGCAAGTAAAGATGCTGTTTCAAATACAGCTGTGTGGGCACTAGGATGGTTGACTAGTGCAAAGGACAGCAATTCTTACAAAATTTATACTTTTACTGAAGATGAACTTAACTGCTTACGGCAAATAATTATGACCGAGAGGCGGGATGATTTCGCTAGAGGTTGGGCAGCTTTAATTTTGAGTGTATGTATCACTGAAAGAACTGTATTTGCCCAAGAGGATTGGATTTATGAATGGGCACTTGTGGCAGATGGAGCCAAACCCCATATGCAATTACCTGTAGCGATATCTATTCAACGTCCGGTAGATATATATATTTTGAAATATTCAATTTCTTCTCATTTATCGATAAAGGCTAAAGGTCTTATTGCCATTGCTCTAGGACGACTGGGGCATTTTATACCTGAAATGGTAGACCCGCTCCTACAGATTTTTCAGAACAATATTTTGAGTAATTCATACCGTGACGAAGCGTTAGTGTATCTAGTATTAACTGGAGGTTCTCAAGTTATTTCCTCGCTCATAGACGGGATAAATCGTCAAAATGATGATTCTGATCAATATGGTTTACACGGACGCTGTATTTTAGCACTCATAGGCATGGGTGATATAAATGCGCTTAAGTACCAACTCGATATTGGCATAGAGGAGCAAACAGATATCAGTGCTTATGCTTACGCATTAGCAGGTGTTGCAAATCCGCAAGGAAGGAAAGTACTTGAGTCCATGAAAAATCATAAAAAAAAGGAGGTTTGTAATGCAGTTAATAATGCTTTGTCACAACTGAGTCAACGAAGTTCAACGAATGCAAAACAAACAAGTTCAAATTCGTCTGGAAAAGATGACGCTAAGAACCCTATTTCATACATTAAAGGAATTTTTACAAGTTTAAGTAAACAAAGTTCGCAAAAAATCAATCTTGAATCACAAAAACCTAAAAAAGGAACACACGTAGATAAAGAAATGTCAAAACGAGGTCACTTAATTCATAAATTAAAGGCTAAAGATACGACGGGACAATGGGCATATTACTTTGTTCATATAAGACCTGAAAATGAACAGGAGTTCTTAAAGGCGTTAGACTCCAAAAAGAGTATTGATTTAGAAGATTATGGAAAAGTTATAGGTTCTTGTTATGGAGAAAAACCGAATAAAAAGCTAAGAGATTTATTAAAAAATAAATATGGATTCGATGTTTAGATTTACTATATTTTTTTAAAGCACAATTCTATCGGATTAATTCAAACTTAAATACTCAACTAAAATCACCCACTATTAACTATAATGGACACAGAAACTTTACTAGTAAAAAGCTTCCAAAAAGTCTTTGAAAATATGAATCAGGAAGGGATAAAAGAAAGTGTAGATAAAAAAGGTATCGATAAATTTATTTCTGATTGTGCTTTATTAGCTGCCACAACAGGTGCAGCAAGCGGTTTTGGGGGATTTTCAACCATGATTGTTGGTGTTCCTGTTGACGTTTTAAATAACGTTGTTCAACAATTTAGAGTAACATTGGCAGTAATTTACGACAAAAAAGGAGTATATAAAGTTTCTTTTCCCCAATTCATGAAAATAGTAGGAGTTTCATTAGGTGTAGAAATTGGTGCAACGCTAACAAAATCAATAATGTTAAGTATTGCGAACAAAATAATCATCAGATTATCTGCAACAACTGCGGGTAAAGCTGTACCTTTTTTAGGTGCATTTATTGGAGGGAGCGTAAACTACGGTTTCATTAGAGGTATAGGAGCTGCTGTTAAAAGAATAGATATGAGCAGCATTTCATTTGAGCAAGATGTGCAACTTGATGATTTAAAGGATAATTAGACCTCTTGGAAAGGGCGTGGCTGTGATAACAATTTTTATCACAGGAAAAATGCACTCATTGCCTGAATAATTGATGAGAATGGGGTTTTTATCCCCTCGAAAAGGGGGAATAGCAAAAACGAGGTTTGACATTATTGGTATTGAGTTAGGTCGAGGGGGAGATAATACTCCCCTCGACCTAATTCGTTTCTTATCTGAAGATAAACCTCGACTTCGCAAGAACAGTCAACAAAGCGACCAAAAGCATTGATATACGCAGGCTGTAATCACCAAACTAAGAAAATAAGGCTTGAATTTTCTTAGTTTCGGCTTTTTGAAAGCATTTTCTCCTCTACTCTTGGGCTTAAAAGACTTGGTAACACTTTCAATCCTGTGAATTACTACGCAACGCTGGGTTATTTTGCATTGTTTAGTCTAAATTCCAGTTATTACTAATATTTAAATAAAAATTAACAACTAAACAGAAAAGTTAAAATAATGTCAACGAATTTGATAGAAAAAACATATTAAATCTGTCCAGAAGTAGAGATAATTTTTAGAAGACGAAAACAATACAAACCATTTTTTACTTGGATAAGGTTTGATGTCGAGAAACTGTTCCAACTTCAGGGGAGAATTCAGCACGTGAAGGCTCCGGTGTTATAAACCTGAAGAGTAAATAAAAGGGACTGGGTATGGAAAAGAGGCATCGGGGCAGGGTGCAAAAGGGAAAATTCTCCCTTGCTCCCTGCTCCCTTGCTTCTTCCCCAGTTCCCGATACATAGAGAAAAAGTTAAGCGCGAGGACATAGATTTAGTATGGCTAATAGCAGTGCAATCACCGCAGCACGACACTTGAGTGAAAAGTTACCTTCACCGCTCAAACGTTTGGCAGATTTGGCTTATAACTATTGGTGGAGTTGGAGCGGCGATCGCATCTCTCTATTCCAAAGCATCGATCCCCAAGAATGGGAACGCTGTGGGCATAATCCAGTAGCAATTTTAGAGTCAGCAACTTATGAGCGTCTGACGCAATTAGCAGAAGACCCATTTTATCTAAAGCAGATATCCGCCCTCGCGCGTGAGTTTGACCAATACATCAACCAGCAAGATACTTGGGTTAGTCGAGTTGCACCGCAAGTATCTAGAGAGCATCCTATTGCTTACTTTTGCGCCGAATTTGGCATCCATGAATCTTTACCCGTCTACTCTGGTGGCTTGGGAATTCTCGCCGGGGATCACTTGAAATCATCATCAGATTTGGGTGTGCCGTTGGTTGGTGTTGGCTTGTTGTATCGCCAAGGTTATTTTCGGCAACGCTTGAACCGCCAAGGTTGGCAAGAAGATTATTATATTGACAACCCCTTCGGCCACATGCCCCTAGAGTTAATTAAAAATGAGCAAGGGGAATCGGTGACTATCGAGTTACAAGTTCGCCAACGGGTTGTGAAAGTGCAAATCTGGCGAGTGCAAGTTGGGCGAGTCACCTTATATTTATTAGATAGCGATCGCCACGATAACGATCCCATTGACCGTTGGTTGACGGGACACTTATACGGCGGTAACTTGGAAACCCGCATCGCCCAAGAAGTCGTTTTGGGAATTGGCGGTGTTCGCGCCCTACACGCCTTGGGTATTGAACCTTCTGTCTATCACCTCAATGAAGGACACGCTGCATTCTGCACCTTGGAAGTTGCGCGGGTAGAAATTGAACGGACTGGTAAATCTTTCTACGACATTGAAGCCAAGGTGCGGAACAGTTGCGTATTTACCACCCATACCCCCGTTCCCGCCGGTCATGATGTCTTCTCGCCCGATTTAATCGACTCTTTCTTTGCCAGCTATTGGCCGCAATTGCGACTTTCGCGCGAACAATTTTTGTCATTGGGTGCAAGGCGATTGGGCGATCCTTGGGAACCCTTTGGCATGACCGTTTTAGCTTTACGGATGTCTCGTGCTTGCAATGGTGTAAGTGAATTACACGGTCAAGTTTCCCGTAAAATGTGGACAGTTCTCTATCCGCAGCGATCCGAAGATAAGGTACCAATTGGTTACATTACCAATGGCGTTCATGCACCCACTTGGACTGCACCCTTGTTAGGTGACTTATATGAGGAATATTTGGGAGAAGACTGGAAAAATCGCGCCGTCGATCCCAAGATGTGGGCTAAAGTTGACGAGATTCCTGATGAGGAATTGTGGTCGCGGCATCTCATTCTCAAAGAAAGATTGATTGCCTTCACCCGTTATAAGGTAAAGAAATCACGGGAGTTGCGTGGCGAAAATCATCAACTCATTCAAGCAACAGAAAAATTACTAGATCCCAATGTCTTGACCATTGGATTTGCCAGACGCTTCAGCCCTTATAAACGCGGGGATCTGATTTTGCGCGATGCCCAACGCGCACTGAAGATTTTTGGTAATGCTCAACGTCCAGTACAAATTATCTTTGCAGGTAAAGCCCACCCAGCCGATGAAGAAGGTAAGCGAATTATCCAACGCTTAATGGAGTGGTGTCACAATTCCGGGATTATCAACCGAGTTGCCTTTATTGAAGATTACGACATTTACACTGGTCAAAAATTGGTGCAAGGCGTGGATGTTTGGTTAAATAATCCCCGTCGTCCTTTGGAAGCGTCTGGTACGAGTGGACAAAAAGTCTGCTTCAACGGCGGTCTTAATTGCAGCGTTTTGGATGGCTGGTGGTGCGAAGGCTACCAAACAGGGCCAGATGGTAAAGGAATTAACGGTTGGGCAATTGGTGAAGATGCTCATACTAGCGATCAAGAATTGCAAGATGGGATTGATTCGCGATCGCTTTATCAGTTGTTAGAAGAAGAAATCGTTCCTCTATACTATGACCAAGATGCCCAAGGCATTCCTCACCGTTGGGTGCAAATGATGAAAACGTCCATTAAGACGAATGCGCCGTTATTCAACACCGACAGAATGATTGCCGACTACGTTTCACAGGTGTATGTCCCAGAGATTTCTAAGAGTGTGGAACCGATTTTAGCTAAAGTACTGCTTTAGAGCATTTTTACTTTCCTGGTTAAATAGGGGGCGGGTTTTCTGCCCCTTTTTTTGCTCCTAGTATCGCTTGCGATATAGCAACAGCCAACGTGGTTAGGACATTAACAGATGATAAAACTTAGACACAACAAGACTTTTCACCCAATCCCCAGTCACCAGTCCCCAGTCTCTTGCGATAAGATCGAGAATAAATTCATGCTGTGTTTATGGCAACCCAACTCAGCCAAGCCAAATCACCAACAGAACTGGTAATCTCTTGGGAAGCCTTGCCCAAAGATTTTCAACTAGAGGATGAACCAGTGGAGAATACCAGTCAGCCACTTTTAGCTGGTGCTTTGCGTGAAAGCCTAGAAATCAGTGGATTCATCCAACCCCAGATGTTGATAGCTTCAAACTTTGGTCTTTGTGCGACAGTCAACGAGCAATTTATTGCCAAAGCACCAGACTGGGTTTATGTGCCGTCGGTTAATCAAGTGGTGGCTAACCGCAAAAGTTATACACCCAATTTAGAAGGAGATATTCCGGCGATCGCTATTGAATTTTTATCCGATACTGAAGGTGGAGAATATTCAGTCAAGCGAACTTATCCACCAGGAAAATGGTTTTTCTACGAGCAAATTTTGCAGATTCCCATCTACATAATTTTTGAACCTTATGGCGGTTTATTAGAATATTATCAACTGGAAAATAAGCGCTATGAGTTAAAGCAACCTGACGAAAATGGTCGTCATTGGATTGATGTAATGGGCTTATTTTTAGGAACTTGGCAAGGAACAAAAGAAGGTCGCACTGGTTATTGGTTGCGCTGGTGGGATCGAGATGGTAATTTATTACCGTGGGCTGTAGAACAGATTGAACAAGAACGTCAACGCGCCGAACAAGAACGTCAACGCGCCGAACAAGAACGCCAACGCGCCGAACAAGAACGTCAGCAAAAAGAACGACTGATTGCTTACTTACAATCTCAAGGTATTGACCCGAATAACTTACCCCCGTTTGAGTAGAGACAATTTTAAAGTCCCTCTCCCAAGTTCGGGAGAGGGATTTAGAGTGAGGGTTTTTTATTCATGCAAAAAGTCTAATCATCCGATTTTGCAAAACTAGTTTGCTATATCAATGCTGAATCATGACTGAGAAACAAGATCCCTGACTTCTTTAAAAATTTGAAAATCTGCGGCTGATAAATCGAATAGGATTATTACAGAAATCCTAAATCATTTTAGGAATTAATACTCATCACTCTGGAAATATTTTTTTTAGTTGAGAAATAATATCAAAGTTGCTGATTTTCCAATCTTCCCATGCATTTTGAATAGCTTCTTTTTGTTCTTGAGTTAACTGCCAAGAAAGTGGAGGATTAATTTTACCACGAGGGAATTTAATGGGAATATGCATAATTTCTATTCCTTTTTGGCAAGATTTATCTTTTAAAAATTGCTGCACTTTTTCCGGCTCATCATGCTTGTAGCCGCATTTATACTTGTCTGTCAAAAGTTCTATATTTAATGTATTTCCTTCGTTCTGTGTATCACTACGAACATTTAATAAAGCGAGCAATGAACCAATAACTTCCATCTGCCATCCCGGAGCGCCTTTTTCTTTTTGGGGACTCTCATCATCAGGAAAAGCATTTATTTGGATTAAAACAACTTTTTTAATTTGGGAAGATTGCTCAGATTCTAATAGTTGATTCAGTAAATCTATGGTAGTACCAATACCAAAGTTGTCGAAGTAACCACCATCACCTATATGATAATTCCATCTAGTATCTTGACTAGGACGGCACACAGGAGATACATAAGGAAAAGTGGCAGACAATCTAGCGGCTGTCGTCACATCAATATCATATTCTGGATAAAGGGTATTAAAATCTATAGATTTGCAATCCTGATGCGGACTAAAAGTCATTGGACTAATTAAAAAACGCCGTCCATCTTCAACTAAAGTTGCATTAAAAATAGGAATAGGAATAATTCCTTGGTCAATTTTGTCACTCCAGCTACCTAAACTTGCATTAGGATTTTTCATTTCTCCTTTCCAATCTATTTCGATAGCAGTACCACGGTCTTGTTCAGTTGTAGTATCTTTCTCTTTCTCTTTTGGTAAGACAAAAGGTAAACCAATAAAACGAAGTAAATCTGGATAAGCAAATCCCCAGCCTGTAGCATCCAAACTGTCTTGTGTAGCGCTTTTAAAAATCTGTTTTAATTGATTTTCTTCTGGATAACCCCGATCTCCAAATCTATCCAAATAAAACATTGTACCGACAGAACCACCCGAAACTGAGCTTATCCAACCAATAGCTTTGGTAAATTTAGATCCAAGTTCTTGCTGTAAACCAGTCAAAACTTTAGCTGTCCATCCAGATGCTTGAATACCTCCACCACTAGCACAAACTACTACTAAAGTTTTATCTTCAGTTTGTTGATTTTTCAGACGTTGAGAGATAACATTAATCCACTTTTCTTTTGTTGGTTTTAGCCAGTTGTTTTTTGAGTATGTTTTGTAAAAATGATCTACCTGAAAAATAGCATAAGAAACAGATGAAATTGCTAAAAATAATAGCAATGTGGGAATGCGAGACACGTCAACAAAGTAAGAAATCCCTCCTATCCACACTACAATAACTGACAAAATGAGAGTTATATAAAAAAGAGCAGGAGCTTCAAATCTATTACTAATTGGGCGAGGTTTCAAGATAAAATAACCTAAACCATAAACCATTAATAGAAAAAGTGAAAATACTGTTATTGCAGCAATTCCGTAAGATAAATTCCCATTTACATCTACATAACCCCTTTGTATTCTTTCTGGTAAAAAAGAAATTATTTTTAATAAAGCCTGTTTTAAAAATTGATTGTGTTCAAAAAAGTACTTGTTAAAGTAATTGGTTATTAGTAATAAAGCTCCTGCAATCATGCCAAATATAATTCCCCAACCTTCCCAGCTACGATCTGCTTCTTGTATTTCTTTTTTAGAAAGCTGAGTCGCCTTGATGCCAATTGGAAGACTTAAGATAATAGCGATTAAATATTGGAGAAATACTGGAATTATTTGCTGTTGAGGTACATCAAAACGAAAATGGGAATTATACAAGATGATATCGAAAACTTGTATCGTAGCCAGTCCTGCTAAAACTGCACCTCCAATAACTAAAACCAATTGATTATTAGCGCGAAGTACAAATAAGTTTTTTAAAATTGCTGAGAAACCAGAATTCACTGAAATTGTTGGCAATAATAATAGCAATAAACCAATAATTATAGGTACTCGCAAAAAGAAAATATATTGCAATACACTGTAGAAATTTTGTAGCATTAAACTCAAGAATGCTAGTCCCAACCACAAGACAATGCCGTTAAAAACCTGTTGTTTTTTGTTCATAACAAATCTCTGTAAATCTACAAGAATTTAATTGTTTTTGTTCATATTGGCTTATATCTTGCACTCAGCTTTCAGATAAATGAAGATTGAAGAATAATTCAGGAGTCACAATTTAGGAGTGGAGCCGGAGACGCTCCACCTTTGCTCATTCCGGTGAGAATGAAGACGCTTGTGGATTCGCTCTAAAAGCAAGATATAAGCCAATAAAGTTTGATACACAAGAAGATATCAAAATTCCGCAAAAGTGATTATGAAGTTATATAGCAACCGCCAAGGCGGTTAAGCCGCTGTGTGAAGCACAGCTTCCATCGCATCTCTCAGACAGCCAAATTGAATTATTTGCTTACGAATTCGGCTTTTTAACCATGACCAACATCGCTCAATTTTGTTAAGCTCGG